>CAIPBY010000077.1 GCA_903863425.1 Candidatus Buchananbacteria bacterium
AGTTTTCTCCCGCAGACCACTCATGTTGTTTGAGAGCTTTAACGAGTTGTAGTAAAATTGCTTCGGCTTTTGAATTCATAAGTATAAATATCACTGTTTACGTAAAGGACGTTCGTATTTTCCCATCATATAAACCTTATGTGTATAGTCCTTAAGTTTCTCTCGCTCTTCGCGAGTCATTTTATCCATCGGTGGATATGTAGAGAAATACTCCCGCCATAGTATTTCAAACGCATTTATTTTTTCGTCGTGTTCTTGGTAGCTCATAATCCTCGTGATTGTACTTCCCACTCGTTTAGATTTCCGATGGCATGTGCCAGTTCATGAAAATAAACATGGCGCACGTCATCTATAAAACGTTCTTGGTTTTCTTGACAAACCTCAAAAATTTCACCCACATAAATAACAATAGCTTGATTCCACATTCCACAAATTCCAAATACTCTTTGTGTATCAGTGGAGCGAGGACTGAATTTCTCAAGGAAACATGTCCATGTCTCCGTGTTTACCCACACTGGGTCGGGAAGTTCTGCCATTGCTTTCTGAACAGTTTTATCGGCTGTATCAAACAGCTTTTCCCATTGTTCTTCAGTTAAGTTAATCATAATTATTTTTCTGCCTTTTCTATAGCTTCACTCACATGACAAATTCGGCACGGATGGGTATTTAATGTTCCCGCTTGGAAATTCAGACAGCACGAGTTTCCTACCTTAAACTCACGACACACATATGGACGTTTTCCATAAATATTACATTTGCCATCTTTAAGTGCAATACATTCCATCTTGTCATTGGTTCGCATTACCTTATCATACCGCATGTCTTTATCCTCCGTGACAAGTGTATCATCATAGAAAATTTCATCGGCGCAATAGACATCGATAATTCCTACACAACATCGACCTTTACATTTATCGCAATTAGAATCCATTGCAAGCATCCTCCACAAACAATTCTTCGACTGCCCGCACAAATTCTTTCTTTGCCTGTTTCCACCGACCGTCAGAACCTGGGAGACGAAGAATTCGACTATCCTTATCTGCGGAAATATCCCGCAGTTTATGTTCGTCAATCAACCGGACAAGCAGCTTTTTCCCAGCCTCCTGTCCGTGTTTTCTGATTTCTTTTAGATCTGGTCCTATGCATGGCATATTCTACCTCTTTCTCAAATGCAAACCGCAAGCATTCAATCATGCGGATTGCACCAATTGAACGATGCTTTTGCATAATTTTGCGGAAGTCATCCACTATTTGTTTGTCATGTTCCAATTGATTCATTATTATCTTCTTTCCAAGTTAATCCGTCAAAATTGGCAATGTTTATTTCGTATCTCCCATCATCGTTACTCATTGAAGTAAGAAATGGAGAATTACAACAACCACACGCATTAACTATAATTTTGTATTGTCGAGAAAGTTTACTTAACTCTCTTACAAATGCTTTTACTTCGTCTTCTGCTAGTTCTTTTACTTCGTCTTGTTTTAATATTTTCATATTTTTAATTTTTTCATACTTCTCTAACTCTTTTTCCGCCCAGGGCGTCAGAATATCACCGTTATTCTTCATTTGCCTCAGTCC
>CAIPBY010000078.1 GCA_903863425.1 Candidatus Buchananbacteria bacterium
GGAATACTGAAAAACAAAGTCAGAAAAATGAAATAAATGAATAATTAAAAAACTTAATTCTTAACAGCTTCTACGGCCAAACTTTCTAACGGCATTCCCTGATACTGCTTCTTGCTTATCTCTTTATTCTCCCCCATGATATTAACTTCGAATCCCGCCTTCCTTATTATTCCAATATAATCATCTTTCAGTAACGCCCCACCAACGCATCCGGCAATAAGGGCCTCATCGCTTCTCTGTTCTTCTGATAAATTATCCAAAAGCACAATATCGGACACATACATTCTTCCTCCTGATTTTAATACTCTATACGCTTCCTGGAAAACTTTCAATTTATCTGGAGCAAGGTTAATCACACAATTACTAATTACAATATCAATGACGCCATCTTCAATCGGCAAATTTTCTATGTCACCCAACTTAAATTCTACGTTGTTATAATTATACTTCTTGGCATTCAGAGTGGCTTTGGCAATCATTTCTTCTGTCATATCCACGCCAATCACCTTGCCGGTAGCCCCAACCTTTTTGGAAGCGATAAAGGCATCAAATCCTGCCCCACTGCCCAAATCCAAAACTACATCACCTTCCTTGATTTTGCCAATAGCTATAGGATTTCCGCAACCTAAACCTAAATTAGCCTCAGGAAAAGCATTAATATCTTCATCATAATAACCAATACTCTTGGAAATATCTTGATTGCTCTTACAACCGCATCCACAGCTTGGACTTGAGGTAGCAATATTCCCATAGCTATTTTTCACAATAGATTTGATCTTGTCTGATTCCATATTTTTGTAATTATTATTTAAACTTCTTCAATATAACACATAAACCATTAACACGGCAAACTCTTGTTTTCTTCCAAAATTAGACATAAAGCAAAATTTTTGCTAATCTATATTTAATTATGTCAGCCATACTACTATCCATTACCACTTTTTTCTCAACCTTCCTCGGAGGGCTTTTTGCCATGAAACTAAGAAACAAACTTCACTTTATTATGGCCTTTTCCGCCGGCGTGATCCTTGGAGTGGTATTTTTTGAAATATTTCCGGAAATAATTACTCAGATAAACATCTACAATTTCAAACCGATTGAAGTGATGATTACCTTAGTGCTTGGATTTCTAATTTTCCACATTCTTGAGAAAGTTGTCCTCATCCATCATTGCCATGAATGCGATTACGCCGATCACAAACATCCAAATGTCGGCAAACTCTCAGCCATAGCCCTAGCCGGACACTCTTTCATGGATGGTGTCGGCATCGGATTAGGCTTTCAAATCAGTCCAGCTATAGGCGTACTCGTGGCTATAGCCGTCATTGCGCATGACTTCACTGATGGTATGAATACTATTACTCTAATGCTGGCCAATAAGAATACAGTAAAAAAATCCATTCCCTTTCTAGCTCTTGATTCCGTGGCACCGATTCTTGGCGCTATCTCTACTCTATTCTTCCATGTCTCTCCTTACTTTTTGGTCTTATACTTAGCCTTTTTCGCCGGTTTCCTGCTCTACATCGGCGCCAGTGATATTCTACCCGAAGCGCACAGCAAACACAGCTCCTACAAACTTATCGGACTCACTATTCTAGGCGTAGTATTTATTTTTATAATTTCTCGATTCACTTAAATCCATTTCAAATGCAACGCCTCAAGCGCTATTTACAAGTCATTTGGCTTCCTTTGATATTAGTTATTATTTTTGTAATTCAAACTTGGGCCTTTAACTATTGGTTCGGCATCACGCCCGGCCTTTACTTATATCGCCTAATAATTGTTTCCCTATCTTTGGGAATCGCTTTATACGGCCCCTCCTTGCTATTTCGCAAGCACAGCCGATTCATCTACTTATTTATAATCTCCTTTTGTATTTCTGCCCTTTTTATTGCTCAATTTTTATATTTCTCCTACGCCGGAGCTTTTCTCCAAATCTCAGCGCTGGCCTATGCCGGACTAGCTACGACCTTAACCGGTACCATCTTCACTTTACTTACTCCCAAATTATTTATTTTCTTAATTAATATTGTTTTATTAATTCTGGCATTAATTTTAATTAGCAAAAAAAAGTACATAGAAATAACACTTTCCAAAAAAGAAAAAATTATTGCCATCTTGATAATTATACTGATCACCGTTGGCGGTTACTGGTTCGTCCTGAGATTGGAAAAAAAAGAATGGGGCAGCACCAGCAGATTATACACCGACGTCTATGATTTGAATACTCTCGTCGGCAAATTGGGAATCATAAATTTCACTTTTGAAGACGGCCTGAAGTATTTGCTTCGAAGCAACAAAGTCACTGCGAGTGATGTTGATTTTCTTAAACAATGGAGCCAGGGCAGAATCAATTCCACTTCCACGGAAAGATATTTCGGCTTGGCCAAGAATCGCAATGTCATTATTATTCAAATTGAATCCATGGAGAATGCCGTGATCAATCAACAGACCAATGGCCAAGAAATCACGCCCAACCTCAACCAATTAGCCAAGGAAGGATTATATTTTGATAATTTCTACGCGCAAGTCGGACCGGGAAATACGGCCGACGCTGAATTTGCGATTACTAATTCTCTCTATCCGCTTCCTGATGATGTGGCTTTTGTAAATTATGCCCACAACGATTACGATGCGCTTCCTAAATTATTGAACAACAATAATTATCATACTTATGCTCTTCATGGCGACGTTCCTACTTTCTGGAATCGCTCCAGTATTTACCCAGGCCTGGGATATCAAAAAATGTTTAGCAAGAATGATTACCAAGAATCGAGAGTGGTCGGTGTCGGTTTCGCCGGTTTGGGCGATGAAGACTTTTTCAGTCAATCACTTCCTCGATTGGAGAAACTAGTTCAACCATTTCTGGCTACGCTCATCACTTTAAGCTCACACACGCCATTTGAGCTTCCCAAGGATTTACAGACTCTGACTTTACCAAATCCAACCAATCTTAATTGGCTCCAACAGCAATATTTGGAAAGCGTCCATTACACCGACAAGGCCTTGGGTGAATTCATCTATCAATTAAAACAAACAAATTTATATGACAATTCTATTATTATAATTTATGGCGATCACCAGAGCTACACCGACATCAGCGACGCCATCGGATACAATAAAAATATCTTCCCCGGACTCAGTAATGATGGCCGGGTTCCCTTGATCATTTTGGCTCCGGGTACTGACTTGCAAGGCACGACAAGCACTCCTGCCAGTCAAATTGATTTATATCCCACTATTGCTAATTTGCTGGGAATTGTTCCTCCCAAAAGCATTTTGGGACAGGACATTTTCAATACCAAAACTCCCGTAGCTGTCCGCCGTAATGTTATTACCGGAACAATTAATATCATCTTGGCTTCGAATTTAGCTTACAAATACAGTGAAAGCGGAATTTATGAAAATGGCCAATGCTTTGAACTACCCAGTCGCAAACCTCTACCAATTGATAATTGCCGAGAATTATATAATCAGCAACAAAATACTCTTAGAGCTTCGGATATTGTGGTGCGAGGAAATTTATTGGGATTGTTGAAATAAAAATATTACCAAAACCCCGCCTCTCGCGAGAGGCGGGGTTTATTATCAAATATATTATCGAATAGACTTATATCCTCCTGGTACGCCATGTGGCGAAAGCACCACTTGCCACAGCTGGATATTGCGGGCGCGAAAAGCACCAGCACAACAAAGCAAATAGTATTTCCACATGCGATAAAATCTATCGCCGTATTTATCCTTAAGCGCCGGCCAGGCGTCTTCAAAATTCTTATACCAAGCCATCAAAGTTTTGTCATAATCAGGCCCGAAATTATGGACATCTTCAATGACAAATAATTTGTCGACAGCGATGGCAATTTGTTTTAGTGATGGCAATTTGCCATTAGGAAAAATATATTTCTCAATCCAAGGATCAGTGGAGCTTCCTGTCTTGAGGCTGCCAATAGTGTGAAGGAGAAATAATCCATTCGGCTTCAAGCATCTTTTGACCATTTTCATATATACCCTATAATTCTTCTGCCCGACATGCTCGAACATGCCAATAGAAATAATATGATCAAATTTCTCGTTGACCTCGCGATAATCCTGCAACCTAAATTCCACATCAAGTCCCTGGCATAATTCTTCCGCCAACTTCTTCTGCTCCTTGGAAACCGTAATGCCGACCACCCTGGCACCGTAATTCTTAGCAGCATGCCTGGCGAAACTGCCCCAGCCACAACCGATGTCCAGAACTCTTTGGCCAGGCTGGAGATTTATTTTCCTGCAAATCAAATCCAACTTAGCTTCTTCGGCCGAATCTAAGTTGTCGGCTTCTTTCCAGTAACCGCAACTATAAGTCATGCTTGGACCTAGCATTTTCTCAAATAAATCATTACCGGTGTCATAATGCTTTTCACCGATTTGAAAGGCCCTTTTCATGGCCTGTAAATTGAATAATTTTGACTTGAGAAACTCTAGTATCACCGGCAAATTAATGCCCAGACGGCCATAT
Source organism: Candidatus Buchananbacteria bacterium (assembly GCA_903863425.1). Lineage (GTDB taxonomy): Bacteria > Patescibacteriota > Patescibacteriia > 2-01-FULL-39-33 > 2-01-FULL-39-33 > CAIPBY01. Next base: position 4,499 of record CAIPBY010000078.1, read on the forward strand.
AAATCCTCCATAGACAATAGCCGATAGAAAAAATCGTCTAATTTGTTACATTCCCACCAAGAGTCCATATAACTTTCGCCCAAACCCAAAGATCCTTGGGCTTTTATCCTCTCGAACACCCTTTGATCTTTCATTTGTGGATCCCAAGGATTCGGCCCATCCAAAACAATACCGCTTGGTTCAATTACCTTATTGGCCCATTTTTTGAGGTCAAAATTGTTCATAGATTTATAAATTAATTCTTATTACAATTATAAACAAATATATAAAAATGTCAATTTAGATAAAATAAAAATCCGTATAACACCGCTTCTTCGAGATTCTACTCTGCGAATGTGATGTCATACGGACTATACCAACTCTATGTACCTTCCGTTTTGTCCTCCATGTGCATCCTTGACGAAACAAACCTTCTCTTCCTTACACAGGCTCATCACTGCCCCAAACAGAAACTTGCTAGCCCAAGTCTCCCCAAGATCATCTGTTTGAAACTCGTGGATTACCCTTTGACCAAGCTTGGCCAGACGACACAGATCATCCAATGCGACCTGTCCCTGATCTTTGAGTATGGCCAGAACAATCTTCTTCCAGTCTTCTTCTGATTGCGGTCTTCCAGCGAGCTTAAAATGGATTCCCATTGTGCGAAGACATACTATCGGCTTGGGCGGTTTGCTCCCTTTTATTGCATTGGGTGCTTTTGAGGTAGGGGCAGCCATCCTGTGCCAACTACTAACCCCAGTCGTTGTGAGGGTCGGATGCGTCATTACTGATGCCGATGGTGTCATCTCTTCTCTCTTGACTCCACCACTGATCTCCATCCAATATGCTTGTCCCGATTCGGTAATGACCCAAACAGGAAGCCTCACTGTTCCCACATTACGAAGATAACCAAGAACTGCCAGTCGGCTAGCCACATAATTCAAAGCTTCTCCGGCTATTTGGAGTGAACCACAGCGTCCACACCCTGATCCTGGCTTATGCCCAAGACAAGCCAGTTGCGGACCGCTTAAGCCACTGCTTCTACTGACAGCTCCTAAGACAAACCGAACAGCAACTTCTCCAATTCCCGCACTTTCTTCCGGCATGATATCAAACACCTCCTTTCGATTCACGCACGTTAAAGATCCTTTATCATTAATTTTCGACGGTACTACTGCCCTCTTCTTACTATATTTTACACATAAAGTCAAGGATTAGCTTATTTCCGACTTGACAAAAATTTTTACTAAAGATAAAATTAAAGCATCACAATTTGATAATTTATCATGAGTGGCGGTTAGAGAATTGGCTCGATGACCCGCCCAGCAACCGTCTAGGAATGGCTTCCTAGAAAAGGTGCTAAATCCAAACCCTAATTGGGAAAGATAATCTGCCTCAAACAGATTCTTTCCTAGCGAAAGATTTTTTTATTCTAATTAATTATTATAAATAATAAAATCAAAACCATGTACTACAAAACATGCGAATCCGTGACCGAGGGCCATCCGGATAAAATCTGCGATCAGATCAGCGATGCCATCCTCGATGCCTATATCACTGGCGATCCCTACACCAGAGCGGGAATAGAATGCCTTATCAAAGACAACAAATTAGTTATAGGAGGTGAAGTCACTTCCAAGGCAGATGTCGACATTATAGCCATTGCCAAAAAAGTTTTGAAAGATGTGGGCTACACTGATGAACTCATTGCCAGCTATGAGATGGTCAACTGGGTCGGCAAACAATCACCTGATATCTCCCAAGGTGTGGACAGAGACGGCGCCGGCGATCAAGGTATGATGTATGGCTATGCCTGCACTGAGACCGAGGAAATGATTCCTTTGCCATTATCTCTTTCACACAAAATTTGCAAGAAGTTGGCAGAAGTCAGACGCGCCGATGCCAGCAGTCCACTCATGTCCGATGGCAAAGCTCAGGTGACTGTCGAATATATCGATGGCCAAGGACCGAAGATCTCTACCGTGGTCGTATCCAGCCAGCACGATGCTGTCGTGAGCCAAGAAGATTTATATAAATATATCAATGAAAAAATCATTCAACCAGTCTGCGCGCCATATTTGAGAGAGAAGCAAGTCATCAATCCTCATTTCTTGGAAACTGCCGTCGAAGACAATACCACCAAAATATTTATCAACCCAACCGGCAGATTTGAAGTGGGCGGTCCGTTCGGCGATTGCGGTGTCACAGGCAGAAAAATCGTGGTTGATACTTACGGCGGAATTGGACGCGTCGGAGGAGGATGCTTCAGCGGCAAAGATCCAAGCAAAGTTGATAGAAGCGCCGCTTACATGGCTAGATATGTTGCCAAGAAGCTAGTCAAAGAAGGTTATGGCGATGAAATCGAAGTCAGACTGGCATATTCAATCGGTGTTAGCGATCCAGTCGATGTCAGTGTCAGCATCTTAACTGGTGACAGATCCAAAGAAACTGAAGCCGTAGAATATATCAAGAAAAACTTCAAACTGAATCCACGAGCTATTATTGAATTCTTGGATTTAAGAAAACCAATTTACTACAAGACCGCTGCCTATGGACATTTCGGAAGGCCGGAATTTTCTTGGGAGAAATAAATTCTGAAGTCAAAGATTAAACCCTCCCCAACCCTCCCTTTCGTAAAGGGCGGGAGAACAAAAACTCGTCCCAATATTATGTCGGGACGAGTTTTTTGTTTATTCGAAATATTAAAACTATTTTACATTTGCCCAGCACAACTTAAAAATTAATTTTAATGTAGAGGCAATAGGTTTTGACTCAATAATAACTCCTATTTTGTCTCTGCCGGAAATCATGGCCACACGATTGCCATAAATATTCATTTCAATCTTGAACGGATATGATTCCTTCGAGATCAGGCGCATTTCCCTGAGCTGTTCTTTGTCATGTTTTTTAAAATCTTCCATCTCCGGCACGTCCGTTGCAATACATAAAGCCTTTATCTTATTTTTTACGCGCCTTTTAACATAATCAAACAACCAATCAGCTTCAATAGCGTCGAACATATCATTGGACGCCCATTGATACATAACTGAATTATTATAACTTAAAGTATCATTATAAACTTTCTTCAAACCCTCTACTCCTTCATAAAACCACAGCTTGGGCTTAACTGATCCGCTGTTGTTTATATTGCCCAACTCTGGCATTATCTGCTCGAGTAAATTTTCTCTTTTCTTAATAATAACCTTGAGCTCATTGGGCTCAGCCGCGATAAACTTCTTTTTCTTGCCTTTGGTGGTTGTCTTAATGAATCCAGCGTCAATCATTTCGTCAATAACATCATAGATGGTGGTTCTTTTAATGCCTGCCTTTTTGGCTATCTCCTTGATAGAAGTCTCGCCTAATTCCAGGCAGGCTAGATAAATTTTGGCGTGTTTCTCTTCTAATCCGATTTGTTTGAGAGTGGATACTAGCATATTTATATATTTTGTCGATATTTTAGACTACATTATTAGTATAGCACATGTCCTTAAATTTGTCAATAGATATGGGATTAAAATACAAAATTATACCATAATTATACTAATTTAGTCGAGATACTTGGGTAATGTGCACACACATTTTGCACTTTTGGTGTATTCTAGAGGCATATGTCAAAAATTATGCCCAAATCAACAAAAGAAGAGAAATATAGATGGATTAAGCCCATCTTGGATA
>CAIPBY010000079.1 GCA_903863425.1 Candidatus Buchananbacteria bacterium
ATTTCCGTATCACCAAAAAATGGCGACTGATCTTCCGGCACGAGTACAATATCTCTCATTTCATAAGGGGCATGCTTCTGCCACTCACGGCTTTCCTCACTATCAATCGCAATAATCCTAGTGCTGATTTGTCTCTGAACGCGCCGATTGAAAAAATTCTTGGCAAAGTCTTTGGGGAAGTCCTTGTACAACCCGGCAATGCCGGTATATGAGAGTATCTCGCTGTTATTGGAAATGGAGGCTAAAATATCATCATAGACTGATAAAGCGCCATTTATTCCTTCATAATATCTGATTTTGGGCTTTTCGGTATCAATATTAAACAAAGATCTCAGCTCAGGCATAATTTGCTTGAGCTGTGTTTCTTTTTGTTTGATGCTGGTAAACAATTTTTCCGGGTCTTCTGCTAGAAAATATCTTTTTTTGCCTTTTAAAACTTGAGAAAACAATCCTTTTGCTTTTAATTCATCCAAAATTAGATAAGTTGTTGGTCTTTTAATATTGGCTTTCTTGGCTAGATTTTGAACGGAAGCTTCTCCTAATTCCAATCCAGCCAGATAAACTTCGACCTGTTCTTTGGTTAATCCTATGCCTTGCAGGATATTCCTTATATTTTCTGCCATATTTAATATTTTGTTATAGTTTCTGACAACAATATTGTATCATATCTTATTTAAAATTGCAACGTTATTTAAAAATATAGGAATTAATATGACAGATTTTGTTATATATATTGACAAAACATAAGAAAACTGTTATGCTTATACGTTAAGTAAGCAAACTTAACAGCAACCGTTCATTCAAACAGGGAGAACTGTGATGATAAAAAGAATGAGAATTATTAGTGTTGATTGTAGGAGTGGTGAGGACGGCATCGACGAGAAGGCTAACGCCTTCTTGGATCAAATGGGGTTCACGCAACCTCCTGGCCGAGAGGGCACTCAGTTGAGTATTTCGGCCGTTCCGCGTAATGGAGAGTATTATCTTTACCGCAAAGATAACAAATTCGCCATCGTCGGACGCGAAAACAGAGTAATTGATTTCGGGAAGGTAGAATTTGTTATCCCCCGGACCGATCCTGACATGCTAATTTTCTGTACGGCCGGAACGACGATGTACTACTGGCACATCACCACCGAAAAGCAACAGATGGTGGTTACCGACGTTGACCCAGCTATCCTCACCATTCTTTCTTAACGGTTTACTCTTGGTAACTGCTTTCTCGGTAGAAAGCAGTTACCAACCACATTATTTTAACCGATCCTCAGGTGTGTGTCTGAGCTGATGAGTCCAATCCGCCCAAGGCGGACAAGCAGGACGAAATCGGGAACAGTACGTTCAATGTCAGAAACAAAATTTAAATAATTAAGTAATCTAATTTCCATGCCAAACGATATTAACAAACAATTCAAATACCATTTATATCTAGCCAGCGGCATCAGTCTCTGGAAAAACTTTTTTAGTAAAACCTATTCTGAGCATTTCAACAAAAAAATATCTTTATTTGAACCGGGTACACTGGATAATCCTGATGATCACCGCTTCATCCCGATAGGAATCGCCTGCCAAGACCTTGACGAAATTAATCATGCCGACGCTTTGCTGGTTTACATGAAAAAATACCAACCAATTGATAACAGCCCGAGTGGTACGGATAGTGCCTGGGAATGCGGTTACGGCCAAGGATATGGTAAGCCGGTGATTGTGATGATTGAAGATGAAGAGCATTTAGATTACTACGCCCATCAATGGATGGTCAGTTTTAGTATCAATGCGGTCTTGACCGACAATCCGCAAGTGGTAGAACTAGCCAAAAACCATCCCAAATTCGTCCATGCCACCATTATCTTTACAAAGGATAGAAATCAATTTGAAAACAAAATCATCGAATACCTGGATAATCATTACCGCTCCATTTATTCCCGTTCCGGACTCATTAATTACAAAGTCGATGAACGAGCGAGAGAAATATTTAGTGAAAATAATTTGAGGGACAATGTTTTCTCTTTTGCCATTGCCGACAATCAAATAGGTAAATGGCTTAAAAGCCTGAGGGGATTAAAATTCAACAACGATAAGGACTCTGAGAAAGTCTGCGGACTAGAAAGAAAAATTTCTAGGTATCTCGACGACAAATTAACAATAGAAAACATCGACCAAGCGCTAACGGCCACAACAAGCGAGTGGAATGAGACGCCAGAGAAAATAATCGCCTGCTTGAAGCATTCTATTCTGCCTCCTTTTGTAAAAATCAAAGACCGACATCATGGAGTCAAAAAAACCAGACCGGAATTATTCTTTGAACTATATGATTTGATGACTCATCACTTAGTATTGGGACAAAGATTCATCAAAAATCCTAACTTTCCTTATGACATCGGAGCAATAGTTGAATTATATAATTGGATGAATACTTACGCGCTAGATGATGTTTTTGATAACTCGCAGTTACGCCAAAAAGAACCGACCGTCTGGGAAAAATTTTCCCGACGCGACGCAATCTTTACCGGCATTATTGGCCATTTATTGACCTTAAAATATCTGCTCCTTGTTACCAAAGAAAAACCTGACCTGGGGAAAAAATTAGCCCAAACAATGAACAATTACAATCTTATGATGTACCAAGGGCAAGTCTTCGATCTGCTTCTAACCTTTAACTCGGCGAAAAAGAAAAAGCTACTGAATAAGGTTGATTTTAATTCTATTTACAAATTATACATCCAGAGAGTTTATGGCATCTGTGGCGGATTCTACGAAGCTATCGGAGAATTATCAGCTAAAGCCGGCAACAAAGAAGAACAATTTCATAACTCTGATGAATTAGACAAAATTGCGCCATTAATCGGCATGTACTATGGCATTATCCAAATGATTAGAAATGATCTAGGCGACTATATTATCGTCGAAGAAGAAAACGGCATAAGTAAGGGCATGAAAGGCATTTCCCACTCCGATATCAAGGAGGGAAAAGCCGACATCCCTTATCTTGTGGCCATGCATTCATCTTCCCTCAACCAAAGAAGTAAAGACTTTCTTTACCAATCATTATTCAATCATCAATTAACCTTTGGTGACAAAAAAAGAATTAATAAATTACTTTGGGAATCAGGAGCAATTGATCTGACCGTAGAATTATTAGTCAATTTAATTAATCATGTCAAAAGCAATCTACTGACTGAGTATCAGGAAACACCCAAAAGAATGAAATGGATGTTTTCTCTCATTGATATAACCAAAGAAATTATCCTGCCCTTTAAACGGCAAGCCCTGAAATGCAACTGGCGCAAATATGAGTATGATCACGAATTACTGAAATACTTAACCGAGCAAATAATCAGATTAGAGAAAACGCCACGTGAAAAAAGATTAAAACAATAACCAATCAAAAAACCGCCTCTTATCGGAGCGGTTTTTTGTTAAACCTTCTCTACTGCCTAATCGGCATAATTATATACACATATTTATCATCCTTCTCTGACCGGATGACGCAAGGGCTGTTGTTGTCGCCCACCTCAATATCTACAAAATCAGAATTAATCACCTGCAAATTATCCAATAAATACCTATAATTCAAAATAATATTTTCATTTTCTCCGGTTATCTCCGCACTGACACTGGAAATATTCTCTCCTGACTGCGAGGAAGAGGAAGTAATCACAATTTCCTTGGCGCCGACATTCAAATCCAGCTTGATATCAAAAATACCATTCCGAGTGAATAAGCTGGAGGTTTTAATACTCTTCACCAGCTCTGAGACATTAATTCTGGCCTTAGTCTTGAACCCAGTTGGTATAATCTGAGTGTAATCTGGATATTGGCCCTCTACCAACCTGGAAATCAGATCAATTCCATTATAAGAGAACATGATTTGATTCTCAGTCAGATAAATCTCCATATTCTCACTATTTTCCAAAGCGGAATCCTCGCGAAAAATACTTATAATCCTACTAACTTCCTGCAAAGTCTTAACGGGAATAATTATTTTCTTGTCAATTGACTTATTTTCCACCAAAGCAATCTTTTTCTCAGCCAAGCGATAACTATCTGTCGCCGCCATGGTTAGTTCGTTTGGAGTGAACTCCATAAACACGCCCGATAATTCAGGCCTGCTCTCGGAATTGGAAGCGGAAAATACCACTTCATAAATTGCCTGGCGGAAAGCCTTAATATCCACAATACATGGATTTTCTTTGGCTATCTTAGGAATAAGTGGAAATTCTCCGGCTGATTGAGTTTTAATTTTTGTTTTTTGCTTCTGGCACTCAATTTTAAGATTATCCTCATTTAACTCAAAATCTATCCGTTCTTTGGGTAGAAGAGCAATATAATTAGCAAGTAACCGAGCATCCACACTGAACTCTCCATCTTCCTCTACCTTACTTCGGATATTGGCAGTTATACCTATCTCTAAATTAGTTGCCTCTAGAGTTAGCGCTCTATTTTCTATCTTAAAAAGAAGATTGGAGAGAATTGGTAGATTAGTATTTTTTGAAGCGATATGGCTTACTGCCAAAAGTCCCTGATTTAAATTTTCTTGGGTGCAGGATATTTTCATATC
>CAIPBY010000080.1 GCA_903863425.1 Candidatus Buchananbacteria bacterium
TCGCCGTCTCGAAGCTCCAAAGCCTCTCTAGACCCAGTTGAGGCGCCAGAGGGCACTCCAGCCCAAGCTTTACGTCCGTTATCCAATACAACCTCCACCTCCACTGTCGGATTCCCACGAGAATCCAAAATTTCCCTCGCTTTGATTGATTCAATCTTTGCCATAACTATTTTAATTATTTATCTTATTTCATAACCAATACTCACGGTGAGCTGTACATCCTGGCTTCCTGGCTCAATAGTTGGTGCCACTGATTTCATTTCTGATACACCCAAAGCCATATCACCGCCCATCCCATAAGCTACATTTGGTGTATCCATCCCACCTTCATAGAAGCTGACAATTCGTCCCAGCCTTATACCAACCTGATCTGATAAGGCTTTAGCCTTCAACTTAGCCTGAGCAATTGCTTTTTCACGAGCATCGGCTTTGGCTTTTTCCATGTCATCAATTATAAAACTCGGCCCGCTGACACTATTGGCGCCAAGCTCCGTGGCTTTGGCCAAAATATCTCCAGTAGAATCAAAATTCCTAACCTTAACGCTAATATTTTGATTAACACTATAGCCAATAATATTCTGCCTGCCATTATTATAATCATATTTAGGATTAACACTGAAATTTTCCGTCTTTATGTCTTTCGCTTCAATTTTGAATTGATTCTTTAAAGCATCGATAATACTATTCATCTTATCTGTCGCGCCTTTTTGCGCCAGATTGACTGACGCGCCTTCACTGACTATGCCCAAGCTAAGTACGGCTACGTCCGGTACAGCAGTAATTTTGGCCGTGCCCGTAACCGTAATCTGATTGACCATATCGGGTGACTTGCCAATATAATCATAATTTCTGAATGCATTTCTAGCCAAACCAGCCAAGTACACGGCCAAAATGACCAAGACTATTGCTAATAAAATTCCCATGATTGCCTTTACGGCATGGTGATGCCCGCCACAGCAAGCCCCACCAATGTTGTTTGTCGAGTCCATAAATTTTTTGTTATTTTTTATATATTATTTTATAATTCTCCTTCAACTTCTTTGTTTAATCGATCAAAAAATTCAACCATGAAATTATGCCTTTCTTCGGCTAATTTTTTAGCCTCATTAGTTATGATTTTATTTTTTATATATCTAAGTTTGACAAGAAATTCCCTATAAGCACAATCATCCTTACTATACTCTTTAGTATTTTCAACATCAATATCCTTATTATGCACAATTGCGCCTAAGCTTGCCGCGAAATAAAAGGTTCTCGCAATTCCTATCGATCCAATACTATCTAATTTATCCGCATCATAAATAATTTTAGCTTCTAGGCTCTGCGGAATTAATTCTTTTCTAAATCTATGAGCCTCAATACAATGCGCTATCTTCTCTATCTTATCATCTTCTAAACCCAACTTCTTCAAAATCTCTCTAGCTAATTCAGCTCCTCGACTGGCGTGGTCTATCTTGCCTTTACTATCGTCCTGCTCTTTTCTGGCAATATCATGAAGAATTGCGGCGGGCAATACAATTTCCATATCAGCATTTTCTTTGTTTCCAATATGCTCACATAACTTATAAACCCTTTGCGTATGCTCTAATCCATGTCCAGTGTCTCCTGAAAAATATTTTTTGACTTCCTCCCATAATTTATTGATTTGATCTTCCATTATTTTGCAACTATTTTTCTAAGTCCCGGTAATTCTTTGCCTTCCAAAAATTCCAACATGGCTCCTCCGCCGGTAGAAATGAAATTGAACTTTTTCTCTAATCCCATTTTGCGAATCATCTGCACAGTCTCTCCCCCACCGACAATTTTCTCAGCCCTACTTTGGGCCAGTAACCTAATTAATGCCCTCGTGCCTCTGGCAAAATATGGCGTTTCTATTAATCCCATCGGACCATTCCAAACGATGGTTTTGGCCGATTTAATAATGCGATCATAAAGCCGAAGAGTATCTGGGCCAATATCGAGAATGACCTCATCTTTATGCACATCCGCCAAAGCATCGAGTCGGCCTTTTTCGCTTTTAAAACTCTTGGCCATATAACCATCAACTGGCACGACAATCTTATTCTCAGTTAATCTCAATCTTTTAACTTCAGCAAACATCTCCGGCTCAATCAATGATTTTCCCACAGCAACTCCCATCACCTTTAAAACAGTATTGGCCAAGGCCCCGCCAAGCAGAATTTTGTGGGAAATAGGCAAAAATTTCTTTATTACATTAATTTTAGTAATAATTTTTGCTCCGCCGATAATTGTTACCATCGGCTTCTTGGGATTATATAATGCCTTGCTTAAATTATAAACTTCTTTTTCCAGAAGCAATCCAGCGAAAGTCGGCAAATAATTCTGAATCGTAGAAACAGAAACCTGGGCCCTGTGGCTGACAGAAAAAGCATCATTTACATATATATCTCCCATTCCTGCCAAAATCTCAGCAAATTGATTTGCTCCCTCTTGAATCTTGCCAGAAAGTGGTTCAGCCATACCCTCGCGCTTATCAAACCTAACATTCTCGAGCATTATTATTTCGCCATTTTTCATTCCATCAATATGCTCATCCACTTCCTTACCATAAATATTGTCGCTTTTATAAACATGTTTCTTGAGCAATTGAGATAATCTTTTGGCCACGGGATCCAGTCTTAATTCCCCAACTACTCCCTCTGGACGCCCTAAATGAGCCAAAATGATAATTTTAGCACCTTTTTTAATTAAATATTTTATGGTTGGTAAAGTTTGAACAATACGATAATCTTCACTTTCATCCACTTTTAATTCCTTTCCCAGAGTTACATTAAAATCAACGCGCAAAAGAACTCTTACACCCCTCAAACTCTTCAATTTTTTAATGGATTTTACGCGCATAAACCAAAACATTTAATATTTAGAGTATTAAATTCAATCTTATTTTAACACTTTTAAACCAATTTTGCCAATAAAATATATCATCCAAATTTAACTATTTTTTATAGACATAAGCGCTATAATCCCCATTCAAACTAATAATCTTCTCTGGCGTCCAATCGGAGAGCGAAGATCCCACTGTGATAATTATACATCCAGCTTTGGCCTCTGACTTTAACTTTGGGGATAATTTGGCCAAAACAGTTTTAACCAGATAAATATAAACCACATCGGCCTCGGAAATATCTGCCTTAAAAAAATCTCCAAATCTAATTTTAATCGGCTTCATTAATGTCTTAATCGAGGCAGTCAAATAAGCCATAGGCGACAACTCATAGCCCACGCATTTCTTAGCTCCTTTTTGCACACATCTTTTCAAAAAATGGGCATCCCCGCATCCCAAATCATAAACCGTAAGACCTAAAAAATCAACCTTATCCAAAATTTTCTCGCAATACCCTCTGGGGGTATTTACATATGGCACCCTTATAAGAATCGTAGCTATTAAACCAATGATAATCCAGACTAAGGACAGCGATATTAGGACAAAAAGAATCCCCATAAAAATAGCAAAAACTATGAGCATATTATTCCCCTTCTATTTCTTTCAGCACCCACTCCGGACCTTTGGTTTTAACTATTTCCAAATTAATATTTTCCGCCGGACCTCCCTCAGCCATCATTTTGATGTTGAATTCCAAATTTTCCGCCAAAATTTCTTCACCATGCTCAACAATACGTCCAAGCTCAATCACAGCTTTGGTAATTTTTTTTAAATTATTCTTCTGCGCGTAATCTATAATTGTTTTATAAATTATGTCAGCCAAATGAAAATCATGCATATTATTTCTTTAATTTCTAATTTAAAAATTTCTAATTTAAAAAAATAAATATCCACATTAACCAGAATTTGACGCTATCTTGCTGAATATTAACAACAATTCATGAGACTCTCTCCATAATGATCTTAATCCATCTTTATCATCATTGTTGCCAATAATCGCCAATAGTTCAATCCAATATTTCGTCTCCTGAGCCTCTTTTCTGCAAATATATATTTTATTCCTAAAATCTTTTTTAGAAATGGCATTATTTGCTTCACAATAGTTTGCCCCTACGCTGGTAGCTGATCTAATAAGTTGAGATATTATATTCCTATTTATTTCGTTTTTCTTAATTTTTGATAATAAA
>CAIPBY010000081.1 GCA_903863425.1 Candidatus Buchananbacteria bacterium
ATTTGGCCCCATCGTCTAGTGGCTAGGACACCGCCTTCTCAAGGCGAGAACCGGAGTTCGATTCTCCGTGGGGCTACGGAATCTAAAAGCATAAGAAATGCTCCAGAAATGGAGTGTTTTTTTTGTGACCCTCGGGGAGAAACCGAACTCTTCATCTGAGATTAGAATTAAATTATTAATTATGTTAATATAATTTTGAATTAAAACTTATATAGAATAATATGATTAGTGTTATAACTCCGTGTAAAAATACCATAAGTGATGGGCGGGAAGAATTTTTCAGAAAAATGATTAATACTTTATATTCTCAAACCTATCAAGATTTTGAACATATTGTTGTTGACGGAGGTTCAGAAGACGGGTCAGTCGCAATGTTACAGGATTATCTTGCCAAGGGTAAAATTAATAAACTCATTTCGGAGAAAGATAATAATGTTCAGGAGGCCATGAACAAGGGTATTGCTCTAGCAAAAGGAGAATATATTCACATCATGAATTCTGACAATTATTTTACCGATGATAGATTTTTTGAAAAGTCACTAAAAGAGATTCAAGAATATAACGTTGATTTTACTCATGCGGACAGAAGTATCGTTTCAAAAGAGAGTGGACAACTCATTTCTGTAAAAAAAGGGGATGAGTGCACTGCATTTTTCAGAATGCCTTTCAGATATCAAACCATGATTATCAAAAAATCGGTTTATGATGAAATTGGCTCACTTGACGAGAAATATTATATTGCTGGGGATTATAAATTCATGTTAAAAATGATTTTGGCTGGAAAGAAAGGATGTTATATCCCAGAGGTGTTTATTTGCTCCCTTGATGGAGGAATTACGAAAGATAGGCAGAAGTGCATCGAAGAAGTTACTAAAGTTATATTTGAATGTTATGGAGAAGAATACGACTTGACTATGGAAGATTGCCAGAATATTTATCTGAGAAAAATTTCTGATGCTTTATTTTCAAAAATTACTACAAATGTCAAAAATGAAAAAATAATCAATTCCTTGACGTATTGCTACGAGCAGGGGAATTAGATCTTAACATAGTCAATTTGCCCCAAATATTCATACCACCTTTTAATATCCAACACCAAAGAGTTTAAATTCTCAATACAGTGGTCTACATTTATAAAATAATTCCCTCTCATGGGAATTATTTTTATGTAAAAAAAATGAAGGGCTGGTCGGGCCCTTCGTTCGAGTTGTGTTTCGTGTGACCGTTTTTGTTCTGGTTGGCCTACTCGATGGCGTCGTCTGCCGGGGCTGGTGGGAAAGGGTTCCAGCCGTCAGCTTTCAGTTTGGCGTAGATCTTTTCCACGGTTGGTTCAGTGACACTGGCGTACTGATCGCCAGCCCTTGTTTCGCACTGAAACACCGCTTCAATTAGCCTAGCACAAACTAACTCAGCACTAGCCATTCTGCAGTCGGCTCCAAGGTTAAACAAATCGCCAACAGGATTGTATAGTGAGAGAAACCACAATACAATCATCTGTTCCTTTGTGATGTTTTTCCTTTTCGCCGGTTCCGCCGCCCTAGCAAACCACTTTTGGAAAAGAGCTTGTCTTATCTCGGGAGTCCCAAGGGCAACTAACATCATGAAGACTTTCACAAGCATCGACTGCTCAAGCATGCCGAGTCTCTGTAGTTCGATGATGTCATCAAACCTTCTTTCTCCTGGTGTTCTTGTTTCGTCCTGGCAGGCAAATCCTGTACCACTAGCCATGTTCGTTTCTCCTTGTTGTACTTCACTTTACCAATTCTTCTCTATAACTTAATTTCCGTAGCTCATAACTGGAGCCACAGACCATCTCTCCTGTTTTTAGAATATGCTTTTATATTACATTTAGCAAATTGATCTAACCTTAATTAAAGCCTAAATCCTTGTTTAATGCCTCTAATTGTGCTATAATTCCCATAAATATAAATAAAGTTTAACTATGAAATTACTAAAAAGAAAGTGGTTTTGGGCCATTATTATCATTATCATCTTGATTGTGGCCGGAGGCGGTTATTATCTCTCGACCAAGAATTCCGCCAGTAAGGTAGTTTACACTACAGAAGCAGTAAAATTGGGGAATATTACGCAAACCGTGTCTGCTACCGGTGCTGTGGAATCGGCTCATGAAATCAATCTTAATTTCAAAACGCCAGGTAAGATAACCTTTTTGCCAGTCAAAGAAGGCGACGTGGTGAAGGCTCAGCAGGTTTTGGCCAGAATCGACTCTTCAGCGGCTAGTACAGCCGTTAATCAATATCGAGCTAGTCTGTCTGCTTCCAAGGCTGATTTGGCCAGGACAATATCCGGAGCTTCCAGTGAAGATATTAATTTATCGCAAAAACAATTAGACAAAGCTATTAGTGATCTGAATAATCTTAAAGTTGATTCGGCGTCACAACTTAATTCTTTGCGTGAGAAAGCGCTTGATGCTATTAATAGTTCCAATTTATCATCGCAGACCGCCTTGGATAAGATTTATAATTATTTTTTTAATACCGAGGCGGCCACCAATTTGGTAATCAGCGATCAGAATAGTTTTAATCGCGTGAAAGATACTTATTACAACCTCAATAAGAAAGAAAACGATTTGAAGGCTTTAATTTCTGGAGCTAACTCTGCAAGAACTAATGACTCCATAGTTAAGGCCTCAGATGGCATTAGGGATAATATGACAGAAATTAATAATTTTTTGGATGATTCTTTTAACTTAGCGAATTCTATTATAACCAACAATACTTATCCTCAAAGCGTAAAAGATGCCATCAAAGCAGACATTAATGTGCAGTCTTCGGCTATTTCTGGCGCTGTGTCAGCATTGCAATTGGCCAAGATTAATCTAACTAACGCCTTGAGCAGTTTTAATTCTCAAATTCAAGCCGCACAAAGCAATGTTGATATTTATACGGCTCAGTTGGCCGTAAAGAAGTCGGGCCCTAGAAGTTTTGATATTCAGTCTGCAGAAGCGGCCGTAGCTCAGGCCCAGGCCAGGTTAGATGGCGCCATGAGCGATTTAAGCGATTACAATTTGGCTGCACCTATTGATGGCAAAGTCACCACAGTTAATTATAATGTTGGCGAGCAGACTAGCGTTGCTAAGCCGGTAGTAATCATGCTTAGTAATGATATTTTTCAAATAAAGGTGGATATTCCTGAGTCTGATATAGCCAAAGTAAAAATCGGCAATAAAGTAAAAATCGAGCTTGATGCTTTTGGTTCAGACCATCCATTTTCCGGCACAGTAACCTTCATCGAGCCGGCTCAAACCACCATTCAAGATGTTATTTATTACAAGACCACGGTGGTATTTGATAATGATCCATTAATAGATCAAATAAAGCCAGGCATGTCTGCTAATGTCAGTATCGCTACATCTGAAAAATCAGGCGTTCTTTATATCCCGCAAAGGGCCGTGAAGATAAAGGAAATTACCCTAGATCAGAAAGTAGCGGATAAATATGTCGAAGTTTTGCTCTCCACGGACGTGACCGAAGAAAGGATTGTGACTATCGGACTCAAGGCTGATGGCGGTTTGGTGGAAATTCTCTCTGGACTCAAGCAAGGTGAAAAGGTGGTTACCTTTAAGAAATAATTAGCAAATAATTATGGCTTTGATTGAAATTAAAGATTTGAAGAAAGATTATGTTAATGAAGAAGTGGTGACGAGTGTTTTGTTTGGTTTGAATTTTGACATAAAAGAAGGGGAATTCGTGGCTATTATGGGGCCTTCCGGATCAGGCAAATCAACCCTGATGCATATTTTGGGATTTTTGGATGTGCTTACTTCCGGCGTATATAAATTCAAAGACAAAGATGTGAGTAATCTTGATGAAGATAGGCTAGCTCAAATTAGAAACGAAGAAGTGGGATTTGTATTCCAAGCTTTTAATTTGCTTCCTAGGACCTCTGTTTATGAAAATGTTAAATTGCCGTTGGTTTATAGCAAGGGCAAGAAGAGTGAAGATAAATTGGTGAAAGAGGCAATTAAAGCCGTCGGGCTGGAGCATAGGATTAATAATTTATCCAATCAGCTCTCGGGTGGAGAGAAGCAGAGAGTGGCTATTGCTAGGGCTTTGGTTAATGATCCTAGTATTATTTTTGCTGATGAACCGACAGGGAATTTAGATTCTAAGTCAGGTCAGGCTATTATGGAAATTCTAGAGAAATTAAATGAAATGGGACACACCATTATTTTGGTTACTCATGAGACTGACACAGCTAGGCACGCCAAGAGAATAATCAAGATGTCTGACGGGTTAATTGCTGATGATTATCTAGTTAAAGATAGAAGAACGACCAGGGATGGTGAGTTAGTAAAATAATTATGAGAGTCAAAGATTCCATAAAACTATCTTTTTCAATTCTGCGGGCAAATAAAGTCCGCACTTTTTTGACTAGCCTAGGAATTATTATCGGCATTGCCTCGGTGATTATTATCATGTCGGTAGGGGCCGGGGCACAGAGTTTAATTATAAATCAGATTAGTTCTCAGGGGTCGAATTTACTTGCGATCCTTCCTGGCGCTTCAGACAAAAATGGCCCGCCGTCATCAGTTCTTGGCATAGTGGTTACCACGCTTAAATATGAGGATGCTATAGCCATTAAAAATGAAATTCCCGAAGTTTTTGCCATATCATCTTATAATTCTGGAGCTGGAACCATTTCTTACCAAAATCAGAAAAGCGACGCCACTTATAATGGGGTAATGGCTGATTATGTAAATGTTGAAGATGCTGAGTTGCTTTTGGGTAGATTTTTTACTCAAGATGAGGAGAGGGGTAATGTCAAATCGGTCATTCTTGGGTATCAAGTCTGGCAGGATTTATTCGATGGACAAGATCCGATAGGTAAGCAGATAAAAATTAAGAAGCAGTTTTTTGACATAATCGGAGTAATGAAAGAAAGGGGCACGGTTGCCTTTCAAAACAAGGATAATGTAGTCTTTATTCCAGTTTCTACAGCACAGAATATCATGCTGGGCATAAATTATGTAAGCGCCATCAGGATAAAGGTTGATAAGGCAGAGAATGTTGACAGCGTCAAAGAGCAAGTTAGGTTGCTTCTTCGAGACAGGCACAATATTGATAATACTGGAGTAGAAGATTTTTCTGTTATGGATCCGCGGGAAGCTATTGATATTTTGAAAACTGTAACCAATGCCTTAAAATTTTTCTTGGCTGCCATCGCTGGTATTTCACTGCTAGTGGGCGGTATGGGGGTAATGAATATCATGCTGGCCTCGATTAATGAAAGAATTAGAGAGATAGGGCTTCGAAAAGCGATTGGAGCCAGAAAAGGCGACATTATTTTGCAGTTTCTTTTGGAGTCCATGAGTATCACTATCCTTGGCGGAATAGTCGGAATAGCAATAGGCGCGGCAGTTTCATTTTTGGTGGCGGTTATTGCTAGGTATTTGGGTTATAATTGGGATTATGTGGTAACTCCAAGTTCTGCAATTATCGGAATAGGAGTGGCGGTCCTTATCGGTTTTATTTTTGGAATATATCCGGCGCAAAAAGCGTCAAAATTAGATCCCATTGAAGCATTAAGATATGAATAATATACTATTGCCATTTAGATTGGCCTGGAAATCAATTATCACCAATAAGGGCAGGACAATCCTGACTCTTATCGGTATTGTGATTGGTATTGCTTCGGTTATTCTTGTCATGTCTGCGGGAGATAGTTTGAAAGGATTGATTCTGGGGCAAGTAGATGCCTTTGGCAGTGACATAATACAAATTGAAACTAAAGTGCCAAGTTCGTCCAATACTGGTAGTGCTTTTTCTATGGCTCAGGGAGTGCAAATAACCACTCTCAAATTATCTGATGCGGAAGAGATTAAAAAACTTCCTAATGTTAAAAATTACTATTCTTATGTAATTGGCCAAGCCGTCGTCTCGTACTTAGGAGAAAATAGGGTAGTTAATTATATGGGAATTTCTCCTTCATTTGTGGATATTGATCAGTCGAAAGTGGCTAAGGGAGTATTCTTTAGCTCTGATGATGATAATTCTTTATCGAAAGTGGTTGTCTTGGGATATAAAGTAGCAAATAAGCTATTCGGCGACGTTAACCCTGTCGGCCAGAGTGTCAAAATTGGTAAAAATAAATTTTTAGTCATTGGCGTAATGGAAGAAAGGGGAGGGGGATTTGGATTTAGTTTTGATGATATTGCTTATGTACCGATTCAGACAGCACAAAAATTAATGCTGGGCATCGATCATGTGATGGCTATAAGCGCGCAAGTCAAAGACTCATCTTTGCAAGATGAGACGGCCGACGAGATAACTTCTCTTCTTCGGGATAGACATGATATTATCGATCCCAAGGACGATGATTTTCAAGTGACGACCATGCAACAAGCTAGAGACATGATTAATACTATTTTTGGTGGTATTACTTTGCTTTTGGTGGCCCTGGCTGGAATTTCGCTTTTGGTCGGTGGAATCGGCATTATGAATATTATGTATGTCTCGGTGACAGAACGTACTTTTGAGATAGGACTTCGTAAATCCATTGGGGCTAAGCGGGGGCAGATACTTTGGCAGTTTCTCTGGGAAGCAGTATTTGTAACTAGTATCGGAGGAGTGATTGGTGTGATTGTAGGTGCGCTATTATCGTTTATAATTATGATTGTGGCCGGACAATTGGGATTTACTTGGGTGTTTAGTCTTCCGCTTCAGGCTGTAGTAATTGCATTTGTCTTCTGTGCCGGAGTCGGACTTATCTTCGGTTATTTCCCGGCACAAAAAGCAGCCAAAATGGATCCGATTAACGCCTTAAGAAAAGAGTAATGATTATTGCTATTAATAAACCCAAAGGACCCTCATCATTTAAGATGATAAGCGAGATCAGGAAGCTGACTGGAATTAAGAAAGTAGGTCACGCCGGAACACTGGACCCACTGGCCTCGGGAGTCTTGGTGGTGGCAATTGGTCGTGATTCAACCAGGCAAATTTCACAAATTGTGGAGAAGGAGAAAGAGTATATTGCCAAAGTGAAATTTGGCTGGATCAGTTCGACTGATGATGAGGCCGGAGAGAAAAAAAGAATTAGCATTAAAAAACCTTCACTCAAGGATATAGAAAAAATCATCCAGAAGTTTATTGGTAATATTGCTCAAATTCCTCCGCAATTTAGCGCTATAAAGATCAAGGGGAATAGGGCTTACAAAATGGCACGAGCTGGTGAGACAGTAAAATTCAAAAAAAGATTTGTGGAAATAAAAAATATTGAGATATTGAGCTACAGATATCCGTATTTGGAGATAAAAGTGACAACTGGCCCGGGAGCCTACATCCGTTCTTTGGCGAGGGATTTGGGGGAGAAGTTGAAGGTGGGAGCGTATATGAGTGATTTGGTTCGGACCAGAGTAGGAGATTACAAAATTATAAATTGCGTGCCATTAAATAAAGTTGATAAATTAATGCAAGATTCTGATTTAATTAAAGTAATCAAAGACGGTGGAATTGGCGTCATACCGACTGACACTATCTATGGTTTGGTCGGTTTAGCCTTGAACAAAAAAGTTGTTCAACGCATATACAGGG
This sequence comes from Candidatus Buchananbacteria bacterium, assembly GCA_903863425.1. Lineage (GTDB taxonomy): Bacteria > Patescibacteriota > Patescibacteriia > 2-01-FULL-39-33 > 2-01-FULL-39-33 > CAIPBY01. Next base: position 7,554 of record CAIPBY010000081.1, read on the forward strand.
TCCGTAAACGAAGTCCGGATAAGCCGTTGATAATACTGATAAGCTCGATTGAAGATTTGAGTTTGTTTGGCATTAAAGTTACTTCTGCGCAAAAGACAGTTTTGGATAAATATTGGCCTGGTAAAATTAGTATTATTCTGTCGTGTAAGGGCGTAAAATGGCAGTATTTGCATCGCGGTACCAAGAGTTTGGCCTTTAGATTGCCCAAGAATGCTTCATTAATTAACATTCTTAAGCAGACAGGCCCTTTGGTGGCTCCTAGCGCTAATCCCGAAGGAGCGATTCCGGCCAAAAATATTACCGAAGCCAAGAATTATTTTAGTGATGAGGTTGATTTTTATGTCTCAGGCAAGAGCAATCCCGAGCCGTCTACATTGGTACAACTCAAGAGCGATGGTGAATTGGTTTTGCTTAGGCAGGGTGCGGTGAAAATAAGTTGATTGCCAACTCTTATCTTTATTGATAAAATATGGCCATATGAGTTCATCTATTCTATTTATCTATGTTTTGGCGATTGGCGAGAGTTTTGTGCTCTCCGCTTTATTTGTGCCCATGATAATTAAGTTTGCTTTTAAATTCAATGTAATTGATAATCCAACGACCGCAGAGCGCAAAGTTCACAACAAATTAACGCCGCTAATGGGTGGTACGGCCATATTTATGGCGGTTTGGGTTATGGTGATGGCGTTTGATTATTTGCAATTAGCTAATTTTTCCAAGATTCCTGATAGCTATTTGTGGGGAGTGTTTATCGGCTCAGCTCTTATTATGATTGGCGGGTTTCTCGATGATAAATACAATCTTAAGCCCTGGCAACAAATAATCTGGCCTATAGTCGCCGCGGTTTGCGTACTTATTTCCGGAGTTAGAATTACTTACATTACAAATCCCATTGGCGATGTAAGTAGCGCCATCATATTCTTTACGCCGATAATTGGCATTGTGATTTCTTTTATTTGGCTGATGGGCATGATGTATACGGCAAAGTTTCTTGATGGGCTAGACGGCCTACTTGCTGGAGTTTCGGCTATTGCCAGTTTGTCAATATTTTTTGTGAGCATGAAGTGGGATGTGGACATGTCTGCTACCGGCATGTGGGCATTGATTTTATTCGGTGCTTTGATGGGATTTTTGTTATTCAACTGGACTCCGGCCAAAATATTTCTCGGCGAAGGGGGTAGTGTCTTTCTTGGATTTATGTTGGGAGTTTTGTCGATTATTTCCGGATCCAAGATTATTACTACGTTACTTGTAATCGGCATCCCGGCGTTGGATGTTTTGTGGGTAATAATACAGAGATTAATCCACAAAGAATCACCATTTTCACATGCTGACAGGAAGCATTTGCATTATAAATTAATCGATTATGGATTTTCCAAAAGAGGTGCTGTGCTTTTCTTGTACTTGGTTTCCTTGGCTTTTGCGCTCGTCGCTCTAGTTGGTAATGGCGGATTTAGCAAGCTTGTCGGATTGATATTGCTTATCGCGGTGATGATTATTCTGCTGGCG
>CAIPBY010000082.1 GCA_903863425.1 Candidatus Buchananbacteria bacterium
TATTATTATAGCTTTATGGGGGTCTTTTGGCAATTGAAGAAATTTGGCCAAAGTGTTAAGATGAAGGAAATAAAAATGTCATTGGTTTTTTCCGCTCGTCATCCCGGAATTTTAATGTAATCATTAAAATATCCGGGAACCAGGCCCGAATTTTTGAACCTGGATCCCGGATCTCCGCTTCGCTACGTCCGGGATGACGAAATAAAATATCTCAATTTTATAATTCCAAAATTAAATAATTGAAAATTGTTTGAAAATTGAAAATTGAAAATTTTAAAATTTGCCCCCCATGTACAATCAAATAGACTCCAACAAAAGAAGAACCGTAATTCTGATTATAGTTTTTATCGTGTTTATTTCTCTGCTTGGCTATCTTATCGGCTATGTCACGGATTATGGCAACGGCGCTCTGGTAATCGCCTTAATTATTTCCTTAGTTATGGCTCTTTTGGGCTATTATTCCGGAGATAAGGTAGCTCTTTTGTCGTCTGGAGCTGTGGCCATCAAAAAAGAAGACAACCCTTATATATATAGAATGGTGGAGAACTTATGCATTACCGCTGGCACACCAACTCCAGCCGTCTATGTAATTCCTAGTCCGGCCATCAACGCTTTTGCCACCGGACGCGATCCCAAGCACTCCTCTATTGCCGTGACCCAGGGCGCCATTGAAAAACTAGAAAATGAAGAATTAGAAGGCGTAATCGCTCATGAATTATCCCATATTAAAAATTACGACATTCGCCTAATGACTATTGTGGTGGTGCTAGTTGGTACAATTTCTATTTTGACTAATATATTCTGGCGAGCCAGCCTTTTCGGCGGAGGCAGAAAAAGTGACAGCGAAGACAAAAGCGGACTAGGCACAATACTCATGATTGCCGGAATAATCCTTATCATTCTCTCCCCTATTATTGCCGCCCTCATTCAACTGGCCGTATCTCGAAGACGGGAATACTTGGCGGATGCTTCTGCCTCGCTACTCACCAGATACCCCGAGGGATTGGCTAGAGCCTTAGAAAAAATAAAAAATGATACCGGTGTGTTAACCACGGCGAATTCCGGTACCGCCCATTTATACATTTCTAATCCATTCAAGGGCGGTAAGAATTTCCTAGCCAACGCCTTTTCCACCCATCCTCCTATAGATGATAGAATAGCGAAGCTCAGGGAGATGGCTTAGGATTAATTAATTTGTAATAAAAAATAAAGAGGCATTCAAAACCCCCTCTAACTCCCCCTTGGAAAGGGGGAGAAAAATTCATGAAAACCGCATTCTCAAAATTCAGCAACTACTTCAAAAGCTCCCTGAAAATGGGGGCTGATTTTGCTTCTGAATTAAATCAGTCGGCCATTGATAGCGAACATCTGCTCTATGGCTTGCTCAATCAGAAAGGAAGTGTTGGCGCTGAATTATTCAATGATTTCAAAATTGATATTGGGAAAGCCAAGAAAATAATCGCTTCCATTTCCGGTTCACAAGTGAAGAAAGGAAATGCGGGAAACAAGGCCAAAAGCTTAGCCACAAAGATTTCAGAAAAGACAGATAAAGTGTTTACTCCTAATGCCCAAAAAATCATCCACAAATCAGTCAAAATAGCTTTTATCAACAAGCACAAATATGTAGGCACCGAACACCTTTTGGCGGCCATAATGGAAATTGAGGATTTGAAAATTAAAAATATCCTAAGCGAGCTTAATATTCCAGAAAAAGACATAATAGAGCAAACCATCACCGCGCTCAAAAGCGATTCTAAGTTGCCAGAGCTAACCGAAATATTTAAAGTAGTAAAAGAGAAAAACGATGACGGAGAGATAGAGACCTTAGAGCAATCACGAGGAATCTTGGATATTTTCGGCAATAATTTAACTTCCGAGAAATTCCAGAAAAAAACCGACCCGGTCATAGGCCGAGAAAATGAAATTGAACGGATTATTCAAATACTTTCCCGGCGCACCAAGAATAATCCCCTAATCTTAGGCGACCCGGGCGTAGGCAAAACCGCCATCGTTGAGGGGCTAGCCAAAAAAATCCTCCACGGAGATGTGCCAGAGCTCCTGCAGAATAAGAAAATTTATGCCCTTGACCTGGCGTCTCTAATTGCCGGCACAATTTATCGAGGGGAATTTGAGAATCGACTCAAGCAGATAATCGAGGAAATTAAATCACGTCCTGACATTATTATTTTTATTGATGAAATACATACCATTGTCGGAGCCGGATCAGCCGCCGGATCCATGGATGCGGCCAATATTCTCAAACCCGCTTTGGCTCGAGGAGAAATCAGATGCATCGGCGCCACCACCTTCAGCGATTATCGCAAATCCATTGAAAACGATCCGGCGCTGGAGAGAAGATTTCAACCCGTGAAAATAAACGAGCCATCCGCCGATGAGTCTAGACAAATACTTATGGGCATTAAGCCGTATTTTGAGAATTTCCACCACGTAGCTATTACCGATGAGGCCATTGATTCGGCCATAGAATTAAGCCAGAAATATCTGCCCGAGAAATTCCTGCCCGACAAAGCCATTGATCTTATTGATGAAGCTTTGGCTGGAGTTAGTGTCGCCAAAAAAACTTCTACTTTGCAAAAACAAATAAATTCTCTTGCGCTGGAATTAAATAAAATAGAAAAAGCCAAGAATCAATCCATCCTCAAAGAAGATTTTGATTCTGCCATAGACTTTAGAGCCGAAGAAAAGAAAATTATCGAGAAATTATCCGGACTCCAAGCCAAACAAGACAAAATCAAAGCGCGAATTGTCGGCTCTATAGATACCAACGCCGTTGCCAAAATAATTTCCAAAATCACAGGCATCCCCCAGGATGATCTGCTTATGTCTGAGCGAAAACAAATTCTTGGCCTAGACCAAGAATTAACTAATCACATCATCGGACAAGACAAGGCAATTGAAAATATCTCTAATTTTATCAAAAGAGCCAAAGCCGGGCTAAGCGCAGAGAATAAGCCGTTAGCCTCATTTATGATCTTGGGTCCGAGCGGAGTGGGCAAAACTTATACCGCCAAAATATTGGCTAAATTATTATTTAAAGACGAGAAGGCGCTAATTAGAATCGACATGTCCGAATATAGCGAGAAATTCAATATTTCCAAATTAATCGGCGCTCCGGCCGGCTATGTCGGATACAAAGAAAGCGGTCAGCTGACCGAGAAAGTGAAACACAAGCCATATTCCATCGTGCTTTTCGACGAAATAGAAAAGGCCAATCCAGAAGTCTTTGATTTACTGCTTCAAGTGCTTGATGACGGTTATCTGACAGACGCGGCCGGAGGACGAATTAATTTCAGAAATACCATTATTATCATGACCTCCAATCTCGGCTCACATTATTTCAAAAAAGTCGCACCCATTGGCTTTGATTCTACAACCGCCACCAACGCCAAAATCGAAGAAAAAATAATTGGCGAGGCCAAAAAACATTTCAAGATAGAATTCCTCAACCGCCTGGATCAGATTATCTGTTTTTCTCCTCTGTCCACGGAAGCTATTGATAAAATCGTGGAATTAAGTATGGAAACGCTTAGAACAACTCTTACCAAAAAAGGGTTGGGGCTTAAATTTGATAAATCTGTTTCTAAATTCATCGCGGACAAAAGCTTGTCCGAGGAAACCGGTGCCAGGACAATTAACAAGACCATTCAAGAATATATTGAGACGCCTCTCTCGCAAAAAATATTAGCCGATAATTTTCCCCCTGGTAGCACTATACACTTAACTGTCAAAAATGGTATAATAGAAGTCAGATAATATCTGACTTCTACTTTTTTAGAGTCGTTATTCTAATTACTCTTCAACATGCCAGCATCAAAGTCATTGATCACCAAAACCCCGGAAGAAACAAGGCAAGCCGTCAAAAAATTACAGGACGAAGGTGCCACCAAAATACAAGTGACTCCGATAAGAACTCCGGGCAAAAGCAACGGACGACTTGACGCTAAAAAGGAAAATAAAAAAAACAAACAAAAAGAAAAAAATTCGACCGATCCAGACCCAAAAACTCAAGCGGAAGGAGTGAGACAAGGCCAAGATGAATCGCGCAATAAGGGTGGTGGAGTAGAAAATCTAGGCAATGGAGAGGAAACTTCTGACGACACGAAAGGCGGAGGAAATATTGAAGATTATGGAAATATCGGCGGTGGAAACGAAGAAGAAAATAAAAAAGACAAGAATAATTCTTCGAATAAAGAGGGTAAAGATGAAGACACAAAAAAAGAAGATAATAAAAATGATGAAAATACTGAAGATAAAAACGACAATAAACAGGATGACGAGGATAATTCTTCCGACAATATAAATTCTGAGCAAAATAAAGCTAGAAACGCACAAAATCGAGAGGGCTCAGATGAGGGAGATTCAGACTCCTCACCAGCACCAGCTGGCACACCAAAAGATTCTAAAGATAAGGATGCAAAAACAGAGCAAGGATCAAGTGTTAATAGTGAAAAGGCGCAAGCGCAAAACGAACAAGCCAAAGAAGGAAATAAAGAGTCCAAAACTGAAAAAGTAGGAAATGAAGCTATAAAAGTAATAGGATTTTGGAAAAAATACCAAAAATGGATATTAATTATTACTATTGTATGGAACGTAGTATACTGGGCAGCTATAATACTTTTCTGTGTCTTTTTGGGCTTAGTGGCATATAGAGTAGCAGAGAATCCGGGCTGGGTATTTATAGATTTACTAACGGGACGTTACGGAGATTTATTTAAAATTCTTATTAGTGGCGCATAATATTATGAATATCAACTGGCAAAAAGTAGGTTTATTTTTCTTAATCATCGGAGCAGCTATCGGTTTTGCCCTTATAATTTATTTTTTCTTTTTTGTCCCTCTCTTCGGCACTCCGACCACAACCACTTCCAATACGACGACCACAACCGGGACTCTTTCTTCGGCCGGCAATGCCGGAACTAGGAATATCTCTAGCACTAGCGGAAGTGGCTTGCCCACAGGACAAAGCACCAGCACCATCATCCAATTCACTCCAACCACCGCCAACCCCAGCATCAGCACGGCTTCCAATATTAAAACTCTAGTAGCTGATCCGGTCCAATTCTCTTCCCTCTCCAGCAACGGACAAGTAACTTATTATAATCCCAATGACTGCAAATTCTACAGCGTAAGTGGTGGTGGCCAAATAAATTCCCTGAGTAGCAGTAAATTCTGCGCCGTCGACAATGTAGTCTGGGCCCACAACTCCGATAAAGCCGTTATGCAATACCCCGACGGAAGCAATGTTATGTATGATTTCTCCACGGGCAAGCAAGTCATCCTGCCCTCGCATTGGCAAAATTTCGCCTTTTCTCCCAATGATGGTCAAATTGTTTTCAAAAGCATTGCCATAGATATAGAGAATAGATTTCTAGCCATCGGCGATACCAATGGCTCCGGCTTGAAAATATTAGAATCCATCGGCGGGTCAGAAGGCCAATTCCAACCTGACTGGTCGCCCAACAACCAGATGGTTGCGACCTTCAATCAGAGCATTGATATGGACAGATCCGATATATTTTTTATCGGCTTAAATAATGAAAATTTCAAATCCATGACCGTGGAAGGCCGAGGGTTTTCTGGAATCTGGTCGCCTCAAGGAGACAAAATGGCTTACAGCGTCTATGACACTAGTAGCTATTCCCCGCAACTGTGGATTTCCGCCGCCAATTCCGACAACATCGGCGGTGGCAGGCAAAGCATAAATCTCCAGACTTGGAGCGACAAATGCTCCTTTGCCGATGAGAATAAATTATTCTGCGCCGTACCGCAGAGCATGCCATATGGGGCAGGACTGGATCGCTCCATGGTTGACGGCATTGCTGATTACTTATATGAAATAGATCTTATCACCGGAGCTCAGAAGCCCATCAACATACCGACCGGCACTACTATAAACAAAATTATGGCGCCATCTGCCGGTAATTATGTCATGTATTACGATAGTGCCGGAAGGATTTATCGAGCGGATTATTAAAACCCTCCCGCTCGTCATCCCGGAATTTTAATGTAATCATTAAAATATCCGGGAACCAGGTTCTGAATTAAAATAATATGAAAAAAATCAA
>CAIPBY010000083.1 GCA_903863425.1 Candidatus Buchananbacteria bacterium
ACTGATATTCAAAAAGTCATCCTCAGACCTAAATGATCCCAATATTGGCGTTAGACCATTGAATATAACAAATCGGCCGTCTTTTCCATCCAATATCTTTTTGCCCAAATTCTCCAGGCTAAGTCGCCAACAATCTTCTACGGCTATTTTGTCTAATGTATCACTCATATATCTGTATTCTAACACAAGTTCAAAAATTTTTGGAATATTTTTTGCCAGGAGTTACTGAAGGCTAGAAATCGTTTCCAAACCACCCCTTTAGTTTCAATTCCCTCACAAGCAAAGTTACATCCATATACTCCCAGTGTCTTACTTTATCCAGGAGTCTCAATCAAACCACTCCCCATGCCCCTAAATTTAATAGCTTAATACCTTATCTTTGATTCAGTTTAATTACTGAATCAATCCTCAGTCACCAGCGTATAAAGGTCCTCGCTCGGTGGCTTATTTATTCTTAACTAATAATTAACAAATTTATGGAATCAATTAAATCTATAATCATCTCAAATTACAAAGGTTCTGAATCTACTAGAAATGCTGTAGCCACCGAACTCGAACGACGTTACGGTAAGGAAGAAGCTGAAAAATACGACCCATATCATAATTGTCTAACTTTCAGGCAATGGCTGGCTCACAATTTCAGAGTGAAGCGAGGAGAAAGAAGTATTACCAGTCTGACCTACATCGAACGCAGGGACGAAAGCGGTGATGTCATTGCCACTTATCCCAAAAGAGTCCACTTGTTCTATTATTTGCAGGTAGAACCCATAACAAACTAATCCTAACCATTATGGAAAATTATTCAATTGCAGATTTGGACATTACTCCATTCATTTCTCTGCCAGCTTATGGACGTTCAAGCTTTGCTAGGATTTTCAGGCCATTCATTGATTTATCTGGTGAACCATGTCCAATCGGCCCATCTCCAGATAATAAACCAAGATTCAGCTTTAAATCACTAAAGCAAAAGAACAGGAGGGAAGAAATATGAGCAAGAATAAGCCCAAAACTCGCCAGCTTGATTGGGAAGAGGAACAAGGTCGCAAGATCAAACTGAATCAAGAGAAATGTCGTCATAAATTCAAGACCATCCAAATGTTGGATTTTCTTAACGACGAAATACTCTTTGAGTCCGTTTGTTTCAAGTGTGGCAGTCCATCTTACTAATTAATCAATTTCTTATGCCAGAAATAATTAATAATGACAGAACCATTAGGCCAATGACTGTCAGTTCTTTGAATCTTTCCCGTCGAACTCTGCCATATATTCGTTTAGCTAATAATTATTTGCTAGCTTGCGGGTTTAAAGGCGGAGATAAAATAAACGTGGAATATCAGCAGAATAAATTAATCCTAACTAAAATCATATGAATCAAGCATTAGTAACAACAATGTCCAATGGTCTCGCTCAGCCCTTAGTGGACACTCTGCAAGCTTTCAAACAGGGAGTAGACAACCTATTGGCTAAGCGTAGTTACTTCATCTCGCAGGTCTTACCGTCTTTCAAAGCAAGCCAGGATTATTACGAAATCAAAGGCAAGAAGTCGCTCGCTAAGGGAGGCGCTGAAAAACTCGCTTCGATTTATAATCTATCGGCCGTCTTCCAGCGAGATGACGAGACTATGTCAGCCTTTTCCCTTAAAGACATGATCGCCTATGTCTGCACGCTTTATCGCGGAGAACAAACAGTCGGTCAAGGCAGGGGTTGTTCCACTTTATCCAAGAATCAGGGTGACGCCAATAAAACCGTAAAGATGGCGCAGAAAAGTTCATTTATTGATGCCGTAATCAGATCAACTGGACTCTCCGATATTTTTACTCAGGACATAGAAAATATGTCAAAAGCGTTTATTTCTAGCCCTTTTGAGGCTAGAGGTCATAATGTTCAAGTTGAAGATGATATGCCTCTAGAAAGCTCTCCAGATGTCGAGAAATACGCTTCTAAGACAGAACGGCCTGATGATTATGGCTTTATTCAAGCTACAGACAAGCAAAGGAATTATCTGCATCGCTTAATCAGCCAAAGATATTTCGAACCAGAGGAAATGGAGGAAAGATTAAATGTTATTGAGAGCTTGTCTAAGTCGGAGGCAAGCCAAATGATTGAAGAACTTTTAAATACTTAATTCTATGTTTGATTTTTTAAAACCAAAACCGCCACCTAAACGGAATGTATATCGACTTCGCAAATTTATTTATCGACCCAATGGGAATATGTTTGAATGCTGTAGCTGCGGCAAGCTGTTCCTTGCTAGTCTCCTCTATAGGCAGAATCCTCATCTGCCTCGGCCAAAGAACTCTCTTTGTCCAACTTGCTTGAATTACGCTATTTTCAAGAGACGCCAAGCAATAGCTTAATCAAATAGGGGCTAACTTAGCTAATCTATGGCTGGTTAGCCCTGATTTTGACTTTTAGACTTGTTTGAGGCACAATAAAGATACAATCTATATAATCTAAATCGTCAGATTTGTCTGGCGACATGATTGAAAAAACTCGCTAAAGCTCAAAGACGGTCATCCGTCTGGTCTGCTTTAGCGAGTCAATGTCCGAAAGGATATTGGGCGGTCGAAAGATTGCCATGCCAGTACGGATGGCCTTTTTTGATTCTAAAAATTAATAATAAAAATGATATGCAAAAACTAAAACAATACTGGGTAATTATTTTGTTAATCGTGGTTATTCTTGGCGGACTGTTTTACTGGTTTGAATTAAGGCCAGCAAAAATAATAAGCGATTGTAGTAGTATAGCAAGATCTAATGCAAAGCTTGGGTATGAGTCCTTTGCCTCAGTATATGATGATTGTCTAATGGCGAATGGCATAAAACCTTAAAATTACTTCAATAATTATGAAAAAAACTTTATTAATCTTCTCGTTGGTCGTTTTTTGTTTATTTATAATTCCATATGGAGTTAGCGCCAATATTTGTAATTTTTCGCCTGGCATGGAAGGCGAGGCATTAGATAATTGTTTGAGGGAACAAAGACGCCTAGATCAACAAGCAAGGGATCAGCAGGCAGCCGACGCAGAGTATGCCCAAGGAGTTTATCAAAGTAAAATAAATTATTTCTATACTGAAGACGGCATTGAAAAACAATTTGATGCACTTAATAAATCTGATTTTAATTATGCTCAGTATAAGATTTCTAGTGCCGATTGTCGCGAGAGCATGAGGATCCCTTCTGATCCGACTACAATAGATCCAAGTATCTTTTTGAGTCTTATGGTAAATAAAGAAAGATGTGTTGATTATATCGCAAAATACGTGCCAGTGGCTATTAGAACTCCTCAACAGCCAACAAAATCCAGCGATCAAATTTGTAAAGAAAAATTCGGTTCGAATTGGAAATGGATTAGCGGCACGACTTGTGGCTGTAAGGATGGTTATACACAAAGAAATGGAGAATGTATTAGTTACGATCAATCATGCAATACCGATTATCAAAATTCAATATTTTTGAAAATTGATACCGACGGCCGTAGGATATGTGATTGCAAAACTGGCTACGTCTGGAATGGACAAAAAACTGGCTGTGTTATTGCACCAATTGTGCCAATAAAAACCAACGATCAGGTCTGTAGCGATGCTTATGGAACAAACAGTAATTGGGATGGAATCAAAACTAATGATGGAAAAATAAGTTGTGGCTGTAAGAGCGGTTATGTATGGAATGCTCAACGAACTAATTGTATTGTCGCACCAGCTGTTCCTACGAAAACGAATGATCAAATTTGCCAAGATAATTATGGGTCAAATAGTAACTGGGATGGCACCAAGAGTAATGCAGGCGGCTTGAACTGCGGATGTAAAACTGGATATCAGTGGAATCAAGGGAAAACTCAGTGCGTCAAAATAGATAGTATTGGCAATACGGTCAAGAAAAATCCATCAGCAGTGGTGAAGCCGTCAGTAAGTAATCCAGTTATTAGTAATCCTGCCGTTATCGCATCTACAACTACTGTCGATACAACCAACACCGAACAAGCGATAAGAATAAAAAATACACAGAGTCAACCAGAAGCTATCACTAATAAACAACCGTCCAAGCAAAGTGTATTCAAAAATATTAAAGATCAGGTATTTTTTCCTTGGCTGTTTAATAGTGTTCGACATTGGTTTAGAAAATAAAACAATGAATTTATATAAATGAATAATTAAAAAATAACTATGAAAAAACTCCTCATGCTTTCGTTTGTCATGGCGTTTGTGGCTATCGCTTTGCCCTGTAAGGCGGCGACATTTACCGATGATTTCAATGACGGTAATGCTGATGGTTGGAATTTTGTCAATCCAGGATGGAGCGTCGAAGACGGAACTCTAAAGCAATATGGCAGTGGTGGCGCTTTGGCTCTCTTCGAAAACGGTCCATTCACAGATCAAACAGTAGAAACTGATTTCAAACTAGGATTTCCTGGTTGGGCTGCTGGATTCTCCCTTTGGTATCAAGGATATCAGAATCGAGTAGAGGTAAATGTTTTAGCAAATTGGGGGACTATAAATATTAATGAATTCAAAGATGTTGTAGAAACTACCAGATCTTATCCTGTCAGTGGCTTAACTCCAAATACTTGGTACAAGCTCAAGGTGGTCGCTAACAGCGCTAATGGTGAAATTGCTGTTTATTTGGATAATGTCCATTTATTCACTGATGTGGTGTCCACTCCAAACCGTTCTGGCTATACCGGATTGATTATCAATGATTCATATGAACGCGGAGTTTATTTTGATAATTTCAGTTTAATGACTTCTGTTTGCGCTAATCCAGGATGGACTTGCTCTGATTGGAATGTTTGCCAGGGAGACGGAACTCAGGTCAGAACCTGCACTGTAGATCCTGAATGTGCATCAGCCGTAACCTCAACGCCAGCAATCAGCCAATCCTGCACCTATACTCCACCACAATGTATTGCTAGTGATTGGCAATGCTCTGACTGGGGTATTTGCAAGCTCAATCGAACTCAGACCAGAACATGCTCCAAAACAACCAACTGTGAGGGCGGGGTAGCACAGCCAGCAATTACTAAATCCTGCCGTCCAATCTGCACACTGCTTAATATTATTAATCTTTGGCGACAAGAGAATCCCAGGCTCCCGAATTATGGCATTCTAGACCAATTGCTGAGGGCTTGCCAGGCAGGCAGATAAATAGGGTGGTTGTTTATTCTAAAATTAGTCTTAAAGCAACGAGAGTGGCTCAAAATCCACTTCCGTTTTGCTTTTGACTTCATAGATGGATAAATGATAAAATTAAAGAAATTTATGGATTTCCAATATTCTGAAGACGAAAAATTTTTTGCTAATCTTATCTGCAATGGAGATGTTAATTTTTTGAGACGAAACCGTTCTAAATTATTTGATTTCAGGGATTCAACGATAAAGAGAAAAGAATTCAATAAGATTAGAAATAA
>CAIPBY010000084.1 GCA_903863425.1 Candidatus Buchananbacteria bacterium
CTGGGAAAAAGTTAGTTGAAGAGCTGAAGGAAAAAGGTTTGGCCGTGGAATCTCAGGGCGCTACCATAATTAACTTAGAAAAATACGATTTGAAGAATTTGCTTTTACTTAAATCAGACGGTTCTTCTCTGTATTCGACCAAGGATTTGGCTTTGGCTAAGTTGAAGTTTGAAAAATACAAAATCGACAAAAGTTTTTATGTGGTGGACAATCGCCAGAGCTTTTATTTCCAGCAAATATTCAAAACTTTGGAAGTAATGGGTTTTGATAAGCCTATGGCTCATATCTCGTATGAATTTTTGACACTCAAAGAAGGTGTGATGTCCTCGAGGTCGGGCAATGTGATACCGTTTGAAGATTTTCTGGAGCAGGTGATTGATATGGCCAAGAGTGAGACCAAGAAAAGGCACGAGGATTGGGATGAGGCCAAAGTTTATGAAGCTTGCAAGAAGATTGCCTTGTCTGCTATAAAATTCAACATGATTAAGGTTGGCAATAACAGTGTGATTGTATTCGATGCCAAGGAAGCGATTAGTTTTGACGGTTTTACTGGCCCTTATTTGCAATATACAGTTAGCAGGATAAATAGTATTTTGCGCAAAGAAAACGCCAAAGAAAAAATTGATTTCAGTAAATTAGATAGCATTTCAGAAAAGGAATTAATGGTCAAGATGTCTGAATTTCCTGAGGTAATAGATTCTTGCATGATCGATAATCAATTAAGCGCTTTGGCTAAGTATCTTTTTGACCTGGCTAAGTTATTTTCTAATTATTATCAAAATGTTCCGATTTTAACTTCAGAAGATGAAATTAAGAAAGCAAGATTGTTTTTGATTTCTGGAATTAGGCAGGTGCTTGTCAATGGCTTGACTTTATTGGGTATTGAGGAATTGGAACAGATGTAAGAAAGTGATATAATGGTTATATAAATATATGGCCACAAAAGCAAAAATTTTAATGATTGAGGACGAGAAGGATTTGGCGGAAATTTATAGTCTGCAGATGAAGATGTCCGGTATTGATGTTGTTATCGCTCAAAATGGCGCCGAAGCTCTCGATATTTTAAGTAAACAAAGTTTTGATTTGGTGTTATTGGATTTGCTTATGCCGGAAGTTGATGGGTTTGAAGTTTTGAAGAAAATAAAAGGCGACAGCAAGCTGAAGAAGAACAAGGTTTATGCTTGGAGCAACTTAACTCAGAAGAAACAGATTGATTTGGCCAGTAAATGCGGAGCTGATGGATTCCTGATTAAGTCAGAGTATACGCCAAGTAGTCTGGTCGCGAAAGTAAATGAATTATTAAAATCAAAGATTAATAAATAAGAATTATGAAACCAATCGTAAATGATTCTTGCATTGCCTGTGGTACATGCGAATCAATCTGCCCAGCAGTGTTTAAAGTTCAGGAATCCGATGGCAAAATGATTGCTGTTGTCCTTGATGCTGATTATGAGTCCAACAAGGCCAGCATCGAAGAAGCTATAGGGGCTTGTCCGGTACAGGCGATAAGTATGGAAGAGTAAAAATATAAATAAGAGAGGCGCATGATTGCGTCTCTTTTTTATATTTTAATTTTTTTTAATAATAATTTTTAACCACTTTTCTTTTTTAGTAATTTCTTTATCTTTATCTCAAACCCACCTTTTTAAAAAGGTGGGGCCAAAACGCGAGCGTAGATAAATCATGGCTAGATTTTATGCTTCACTCCTCAAAAATTCTCTGACGCTTTGATTACAAAGCTTGCGACAATTTTTGGTCGTTCCCGCA
>CAIPBY010000085.1 GCA_903863425.1 Candidatus Buchananbacteria bacterium
ATCATTAACATATCAACAACAAGAAAAATTATTATTAGATTTAGTCATCAAATTTGGTGGCCTAATCCAGTAATTACCCTAATTAAAAGACAGGCTTGAGCGTCTTGGTCGCGATCAGAGAAGTTTTTCTTCAGCGGAAAGGCATAAAAGAGCCAATAAAGATGTGGCCTCAAGGAGTTGGGTATCTTCCACTTACGATTAACGTGAACATTGATAAGCAGACTGATGGCCACCGCAGTCATTAGTAGTAGCCAATAAATGGATGCCAATCTGCCAATGGGTGCAATTCCGGCAAATTAGATATCAACAAGATTCATCTTATTCCTCCTAGCTGGTTAACTTGAGTTTATTGCTTCGAAAAAAACTTCGGCAGTTGCAGTTTTCTGATATGATCCACGTGTGAGCTGTCGATTAGCTGTTCGAGAATGGCGTCATACTCACGTTTCATTTCGAAACAGCGTTTGCCACTGAAACAAAGGCTGAGAATCAGTAGTAGCGGCCATAATGCGGCCAAGATCCAGTAGATAGCAATAAGCATGAGAAACAGCGCACAGACTGGATAAAGACAGCCGCAAAAATCTTCGCGCCAATCTTCTTCTATCGCGTTAACTGCCTCACTCACGTCGATGAACCTCAGACCGAACTCGATACTGGCAAAAACCGCCAGCACCAGAGGTCGAAGCATAGTCGGTATCGACCAGCGCTGATTCTTGAGGTGGGCGTAGGAACGGCTGACTAGTAGCGCCAGTAAAAGCAATACCAGATAGAACATCGTCAACTTGCCAATGATAACCATCAAGCTAAACCAGATTGTGCCAATACTCATTGATCGTCTCCTTGTTGTGGGATGGTTGAACTACTTAGATTGTTTTGGCAAAAGCGATATAGCATTTAATAAGTCGCCAGCAGCAGATTGCTACAATTATTGGCCAGAGGGCCGATAAAATTATAGTTGCTTGCATGAAACACAAGGTCCATATAAAGATTCGCAATATATTGCTAAAATCTTTGGACAGGTTATCTTCAAGTGCTGTCAGTCTCTTTTTGATTATCTGATCATAAAAGCGATCGCAACCGTCGCCGAAAAAGTAGAATAAATAGTAGGCAGCGGGGCGGAAGATAAGGGGAATTCTCCAATGGTAAATGGCAAAACTCACATTTAAACAACGGAACCTGAATGCAGACCAGATTCGAGTCGTTGCTAAGATAAAAAAGACAATCAGACAAGATGGAATTAAAATTTCCCAAAGATTAAGGGTTACTTCTAACCAGATTGTCAGCAATAAGGGCATCGTCGTTCTCCTGGTTATCCCGCCAGAATAGCGGGATATTTGATAAATAATTGGTTGTCAAAGGGCATAAACTAATTGTTCAGCTTAGTCTAAAATAGCTATGTTGTCAATAATTTTAGTATTATGTAAATATTTTTTATCTAAAATTAGGCAAATATGAAGATATGAATAAATAGTTTGACTTAAATGTTGACAAATTATTAGAAATGAATTATAATTTTA
>CAIPBY010000086.1 GCA_903863425.1 Candidatus Buchananbacteria bacterium
AATATTTGATTTATTACTGGATAAAAAATTATTCTTTGACACTACAGATCGTCCCAACTTTCTTTCGATCTGCTTTCTGGCGCTTCCGGCAATCTGACCGGCGACTCTGGCATCCTCTTTCAATAAGGGCACTCCACGGGAATCATTCTTGCGATGAATCTCGGTCGTGGTCTGCTCTCCCAGCATAGCTAAAATCAATTCCAAATCATCCATGTGATCGCGCAAATTCTCTCGCTTCAATCCCTTATGCTTTTTGTATTCTGCCGGTATCAAGCCAAAGGTGGCTTTGGATATTTCCGCGGTCAGAATTTCATAATCTCTTTGTAATTCGGCTCCTCGCTTATCCCATTCATCTGTCAATTCGTTGCGGACAGCGATTCCCCGCATTCTTTTCTCAATCCAGCTGTCGGGATAACCCTTTAATTTATAAAGTATTTTGGCGCGCTTTGAGGCCAACTCAGGATCTTCAATTTCTTGTATCCGCTCATAACCGACACGAGCCAGCCAGCGTTTGAATGGTTCGGCCTTAGGCGAAGGGATGGACTGAATAATACGAAACATGCCCTCAGTGTTGGCACAGTCAGTTTCACGCATTTTGCCGTCAGGGGCAAGTAATTTCAACTGTCGACAAATTGTCGACGGTTCAAAATTTTCTTCTTCTTTTACGCGAATTTTCATTTTATACCAATAATCTCTAGGATCTACACTGTCCGTCAATACACTTACCACATCCACAACCGAAAACCACCATTCTTTGTTATAAATAGTCTTTCTGATTGATTTGCCCTTGAATAAGGCAAGGTGATTGTGGTCGATTATTTTTTTCATTTTACGGTTACACTAAACCCTTCCGCCCTACGGGCACCTTCCCTTTCGTAAAGGGGAGGAAACGCGATACTGCCCCTCCCCGCATTTCTCCCTCCCTTTACGAAAGGGAGGGTTGGGGAGGGTTTAAGACTTCCCAAACAACTTTCCGATTGAAGTGAACAAATTATTTATCCAAGTGCCTATGGCAATTTCAACTTTATCAATAACATTCAATTGCTTTTGTTCGGAGGCGCCGGCGACACGAGGTTGGGATTGTTGGCTTGCGATTGATTTTGTAGCTGATTGATTACTTTTCGCGGAAGAAGCAGTCCAAGTGAAGTGCCAGCCATATTTTCCGACCTTGCTCTCATCACTATCTAATATAAGGGGTCTAGGATCATCAGTAGGAGTAATGGCGTACCACTTATTTGCACCCTTTTCTCTAACTTTAAGATAAAAAAGGTTATTTATGTAAAATATTTGATCATTACGAGCTACGGAGCCATTTTTATTAAAAATTCCAAATTCAGCCTCACTCCCTTCATTATCACAATTTAAAATCCAATGTCCTTGAGTGGCACTACCGTCTTTATTAATTTTCATATTTACTCCTCTGCCACCACAACTGAGAATAAAAGTTTTACCATTAGTGCCAACAGTATCTCCATCATTAGAAGATCCAACAACATGACCGATCGTAAATTGGTCATAAACATCAGTCTGAGTCCGACCATCTTTGGCACACAATGATTTATCTTTATTTCCTGGATTTATATCCTTACACCAATTAATACTACTATCGGGAGTAACCACGCCATGACCATCTAATTGTAAAGCCACAGTATCCCCAACTAAGACCGGACAAGCTGAATTAGTAGCCCAAGTATCACCATTGCCTCTGCAACATACTCCAGATGGAGTGCAGGTCTTAGCCACATCTTTGGTATCATTTCTATTACCAACCGGGAGACTACCGCTAGCATCGCAAGTTCCGCAAAAGACATTTCCCCCTGTACATGTATACCCGTCATTTACACTACAATCAGTGGCACCACAAGATCCAGGATTTGTTTTTTGCCAAGTCGGTTTATTGGCAATTTTGGTACAATCAACGGTACCTCCACCACCACCTCCGCAAACTCCGGCAGTACAAGTTGGAGTAGGATCTGTGCAACCATTATCGCTTACGCAAGTCAAAGTACCACCACAACCGTCATCAAGTCCTGTGTCACAAATATTCTGATAATCCGTAGCACATGTCTTGAGATTAGGACAATTTTTGAGTGTACATTTATTCGCGCCAGAACCATCACTACCGGCATGTCCATAACAGTTTGAATCACCATTAACTCCCTTATCACAAATTTCCTGTGGCGTATTCGTGACATTATCTCCACAAAAACTATAAGCCTGCGAATTCTTAGTACAACTAATAGGTTTACAATAATTAAATGTATCGCCAGCAAAACCCTTGGCATCGTCGTATTTATATGGACTATCAGTATTTATTAATAAACAAACAAACGGATTACCTCCAGTTAGCCAATTAGTACTATCAGTCCCGCAATCACACTTCTCATTATTAGGAGCATCAGATTGAAGGATACCATCTCCGCAAGAACCGGCGGCACACTTATTGTCGCAGGTGTTGGTAATATATAGACCGCTGGTATTTTCTACGCAGGTATTGGAAGGACCGGTGCAACCATAATGCTTAACCGGACATTTCTTTTTGCAAGAACCGCCCTCAGAATAACAGTAAACTGATGTAACACCATCGCTACTACATATTTCCCTATGGTTGGTACAATTTGTCGAAACGCTACACGATTCTACTGTAAGTTTTTTACAGTCACCAGTACACATGGCGCCTCCATCACATTCCTCATAAACACCGGCCGAATTTGGCGTATCTGTCTGGCCATCCCCGCAAAAATGATCTGGCAGAGGATGTATTCCATTATCCTCGCATTGTACATCACAACTAGGTGGATTTTGCGAGCAATCTGGAGTTGATGGTTTTATATGAGCATTATCGCCACAAGGATTTGTATTATTTACGCAACTATTATCTGTATATGTACCGCATTTCCCTATCCAATGATCAACGATTTTACAACTATTACTGCAATGATCATTATCCACAGCATTACCGTCATCACATTCTTCACCACCATCTCCATCTCTATTACTATCTCCGCAATATCTATAAGCTATATTATCTGTAAAGCCACTGCAGGTACTATTGCAACTACTATATTTCTGGCCTTTCTTGCTGTTATCATATAATGCGTTTGGAGTAGACGGTGGTGTACCATTGCCATTATAAGTCACGCAAGGTTTCGCCATCATTGATAACTCATTCTGATTCTGAAGCGTTATACTCCCCCATGTGCTTCCACAATCGCATTTCTCGCCGAATCTTGCCATAGTATCTGGCCTGTCTAGGCCTTCCACTTTGCCGTTACCGCAAGTCATGGGTTGGCAAGTCTCTTGGCAGGTGCGAGCGGTCTCAGACCGAACAGAATCGCAAGCAACTTCCGTGTAAAAATCATATAAACCTGAATTGCCTGATCTGCTGGCGGGCGCATATATTATTTCACAAGTATTAGTTAAATTCGCGCACCTGCCTTGTCCCGGATTTTCCGCTCCCTCTGTACAATCACGTTGTATCGGCGGGTCTCCTCCTATGCATTTACCCTGGCAAACGCCAGTCGTCTTAGAACAATTGCCATCGGGTGTTTGACCGAGTAGTAAACAACTTGGCGTAAGGTCGCTACAATTTGTTGCTGTACCATCACCACATGTGACGAAGCTTACCTGCTGGCACTGATGGTCACTGCCGGGAAGCTCGCAACAGCTAGGGAGACCGCAGGTAGGAACCAGAGGATTACCCCTCTTAAATTCACATGTCTCAGGAGGAGTGAAAATCCCATCTCCGCAGACAACCTGGGGATCTTCTCCTTGGCAAGCAAATCCAGTTGTGCATTGACAGCTAGCCGAACAACCGCTGTTGCCTTCTCCATTTTGCTTTCCCTTGCAAGTTCTTATATCGCCTGTACCGCAATCACATTCCTCGTGCGGTCCTTTAATTCCATCACCGCAGACATTGAGATCCTGGCAGGTGCTAAATTTAAAATCTGCCCCCAGATTAAATACGGCAGGAGTAGGGGTGGATTCACAGCTGAGACCGGAACCGAAACCGCATCCGCAATCTATCCAGCAGGATTTGCAATCTTCGGGGGATCCGTTGATAACCGCTTTATGTTGAGCGGCAAAGTTATTAGCAATAAGAGAATAAACTCCATTAGCAGGCGGGTTTTGCAAACCATCATTGCAATATCCATCACCGCAATTTATATCAGCTCTATTGAAAGCTTCAGGATGATACCCGCCAAAAGGATTATATCTCATCAAATTCACACTCTCCCAAGTCGGTCTCCATTTATCTCCATTGGCATCAAATTCTCCATGGGCAAATAAACCATATCCCGTGCCATTCATCAGGGCGCTATAGAAATAAACCGAGGAACTGGATTGTATAGAGCTGAACATAGTCGAGCTGGCCACATTCCAGCAAGTGCCCGAATCGAATGGCGAGACACAGCCGAATAACCTGTTTATCGGATCAACCGGCAAGCCGAAGCCCAGAAGCTTGGATAAATTATCCTGCCAAGACGGCCAAACACTGAAAGTTCTATTGGGAATATAAGTGCCGGAAGAAAGATTAGGATAATAATTGGAGCAAGTGCCTCCGCCGTAGCAATCATGGCCGTCATTGCACAATCTGTACTGATCATTACTGCATCTCTTCTTATTATAAAAACTATTCAATAAATAATTCACATCCTGGATGTCGGAGAGACGCTTGGTATCGCGAGTCAAGCTGGCCTTGGAAGAACTGCAGTAGCCCGCGCCCAAGCTATGGCAATCGGAATCACTCAAGCATGGAGGCTGGAAGCCATTACTACAAACAGAAGATTTAGCAGATATCAGGACGCAAGTGCCCAAGTCCTGCTTCAAAGCCGGCTGATCGTTGTATTTCCAATCACAATCGGAATTAACTTTGCAAGCATATTTGATGGCGCCACTGCACAAACCGATGCTTTCGTCCAATCCGCCATTGGCTTTGGTGCCGGCATTGAAACGCCAATTATTCACCATTTGATTGCAGATACTGACGGCATTGGCATTAGCGCCCTCGCTATATGACATCAAGAAAATATCACCGAAAATATTGCCTGCAATAGATTCAGTTGGCGTAGTAGTATTTATGTCCGTGGCATTGGCATAAACCGTTCGCCCGACACTGATGGCATCATAATCGTCTATGGATAATCCCTGGACGCCGGAAGCTCCATTGAAAGTATTGCTATACCAATAATACGGCGAATAATGATTGTTGTTGGTCATCACCCTGATGCCGATGGCATCACTGTTGTAGGAATAAAGCTTGAGGTTATAAATAGTTAAATTGGAATCAACTGGTGGTGCATAACAATCATTAGTCCAATGCATAATTATCTTGTGCGGGCCGTTGGTCAAATCAAATGAAGCGGTGCGAGTGGTCTGAGGGTCATCGGGATTAGTCGCTATCGGAGTAATCGTATCAATTAAATTACTTTCTGATGTAGTAGCATCCACATATACCTCTACGTTGTGATAAACCTTATTGTCGGTAGTCGTGCAATTACCCAGACCACTTCCAGTTAATGGATAAGTTATATTACTGTCATTAGAAGTTTCCAAAGTTAAATTGTACTGTCCAGCCGTGGTAGTGCCAAGATTGAAGGTAACTTCAGAACCAATAGCAGCATCCCAGTCTCCGTACTGAACTAATCCTCCAAGAGTACTGCTAAATTGGACTTTATATTTATTAGTTGATGCCGTATAAAATATAGCCTCACTCCCCAACAAAAATTGAACCGGAAATTGGTTATTGGAAATAAACAAGAAATCCTTCACTTTGCGGTCGCAAGTCTTCTCAAATTCATTATTGGCTGAATAATTTATGCCATCAAATGATTTATAACTCTTCTGGCCATCCCACAAAATTATATTATTGCCTTCAACATAACCCACATCTGGGTTGAAGTTGGCGGGCAAGCCGTTAATGACAGTAGGACGATCGACAGCCACCCAACCAGGATTATTCTGATATAATTTACCGCTTCTATCCCACATCTGAGCATCTATTCCAGCATCTATTCCAGTTTTATAATAAGCGACCGCAGGAACAACTTTATTCGCAGACATATCTTTAACAATGTCTACTAATGCCCAGCTGGTCCCGCTAGGATAATGCGTGCCCTTACCGAATGCATCCCATAAACTAATTATACCCCCTGCTCCTGGATGATAATACCCGCCATAAGGTCTAAATCCTTTGGGCAGTCCTTTGGATATTGTAGCTGTATTTTTTGTCCACCTCTCATTAGCGCCAACAGCATGAGAATACTCATACATATTCCCATCATAATCCCAAAGCTGAACTACTTTATTTGTGTCATCATAATACCCTACGGTCGGACCGAAATTCGGTGGCAAGCCCTTCTCGGCCAAAGCGCCTCGAGAAACCAGAAGCCAGCCCGTATTACTGCTCGCATAAACCACACCACTAGCATTCCAAAGATAAGTCGTAGAAGACGCGCCGTCGTAATACCCTACTCTAGGTGTGAAATCATTGGGAAGATTAGGACAAGTCGAAGTGCCCAAGCCGGATACGGCCGCTTTCCAACTGCTGGAAGCGTTATTGTACGAGCCGATGGCTGGCAGATCATCCGCGGTATAGAGCTGACAGCTTCCACCCGAACAATCCGCATTGGTTTTGCAAGCACTGCCACCGTTGGTACCACCCACACAGACATCCATGGTCCCGGCATCACGGCAATACCAAGTTTCGAAGTTAGTATTCACGCATCCGCCATAAGCGCAATTGTCGGCAGAATCCGAGAACAGAGGATTCCTCGTGCCCGGCCAAGGATTCTTGCAGAACATGATTCTAATATCCACGGTGGTGCTGGCTCGAGATGATATATTGTCGCCAATTCCGCTTCTAATTCCGTTATTAGCATTTATATATAATTGAGAGCGCCCCTGATTAACTCCGCCGGTAATCCAACTGCCTCCGTTGTAGAAAGTAGACGAACTGAATTCTGCCCTAGCCGTTCCCACATTATATGGAACAGACACCAGAGAGAAATTACTGAAATTAGCTCTGACTAAATAATTCTTGGGGGCGGAGGTATAAGCCCAAGCTCGATACAAATGCTGGTTGCCATCCCTGAATCCGGAAGGAGTGCTGGTTATCTGATAATTGGGATTCCAAGGAGCCGAAACATCATCATCATAAGCATCATTGGGAGTGTCTAAGCCACAATTCTCTCCTTTGCAGAAGAAAGCATCTACATTTTTGACTTCGCCTTTGGGCCAAGCGTTGACATCGACATTTTTGATAGAGCAAGTACTGGTCGTAGTCTTGTAGTCATAATCCCTCGGCTCGGAATAAGTCCTAATAGCTTGGGTCGTAGTTGCCACCATGCCGGAGATATCATCCTGCGCATACAAGACGACCACTCGATAAGGCGTGCCTGTGGCCCAATCATCACTGCGGGTATAATTTATGACTCTTCTATCGCCAGGATCAGGATAAGCAATGATACGGTTGTTCGGCGTAGTGCTATCAATAGTCGTAGTGGCCTCATAATTGCCCAGATCAATTGAATGAAGCTTTACAGAATCATACTGCTCGTTGGAAATTCTGCACCAATAATTCTCAGCAATAGCAAATCTGATGCCCAAGAAATCTCTAAGTACAATTTTCACTTTTCTGACTATTTTTTGGAAAAACGAGAAAGAAGTGAAAGAGTCGGTGGTGGTATTGCATAAACTTGCATTCGGATTTGAACTGCTGACAGCGCCTTTGTAAATGTTTACCGTCGAGGAACTGATGGAATTCTCCAGCGAGATCTGCCAAATTCCATTGGGGCAAGGATTAATGTTAATTTTTGCCGGCTCGCAGATTTCAGGATTCTGAGCCACATTAAATGTCCAGGAATAATAATTATTCTGACCGTTTTCAATGACGCCATTACCGCAAGTGGGCGAAGCAGATCCTTCCCACAGACAACCATTTACTCCGCTTTCCGTTCCCTTGCAACCGTCACCGCTAACCACCTTTCCATCATCGCATTGCTCCCCTTTCTCCACCTTGCCATTACCACAAACCGGGACACTAGGCTGTGAACCAGTAAGTAGGTTTGTACCATTCAAGCATTTTCCGGTATTACAGCTGCCACTTAAACAATCTGAATTAGTACCGCAAGTGACAATATTGCAAAAATCGGAATTATCGGAAGTCGAAGAGCAAACACCAATTCCTTTGCCAAAATTAGAAGCATGATCTACTCCTCTCTGCCAAAGGCAAGTATTGGAATCACATTTATTGCTTGTATTTAAGGCTGAAGTGCCAAAATCACACTCCTCGCCTTTTTCTAAGCAAAGCCCGTTGATACACTTACCTTTATTGCAATCACTGTCTTTCGTGCAAGTTCCGCCGTTTCCGCAAAGCGAACCGTATTTATTCTTATTTGATCCTTCAAATAAACAATTTGAACTGCAACTATCACCATTTACAATATTGCCATCATCACATTCCTCACCTGGTTCAACTTTGCCATTTCCGCAAGAAGCGAGATTCTTATTGCCTTTATTGTGACAATTAACATCACAATAGGTCGTGCCTATGGTTGAGGTAGTGCATTCTTCAAATCTGGTTCCGCATAAACTAATATCGTTTAATTTACAGGTAGTAGCACTGCAAACTCCAGATAAAGTATTCCACGGATAAGTGCTGGATTCACAAGCTTCACCGGCAGTATTATTTGATAACTTAAAATTCAAATCGGTCAAACCATCGCCCGCCCAAGAAACAACTCCGCCGACTCCGCCTTGAACCGTCACTCGATACTTGCCTGCTAATAGTCCAGAAGTAGTGGCAACCATTAAATTGGAAAACTTAGGGTTAGGGTTATTGGTATATTCAAATGTATTAAGGCTAACTGGATAAAGTCCTCTAAGAGCTACGCTTGAAAGAGAGGCAGACCTATTACAATCTGGGTTATCACACTTCCATAGATTTATATTCTTCTGTAAAATCATTGAAGTACTCGATGCCTGATCGCTGAAATATAATTTAACATCCGGATTACTGCAACTGGTGTCATTCGGAAAATGAGCATCAATGCTGAAATTACCCGTGCCAACCTTCAATTGTCCGGAACTGGACACATCCTGGCCATTGTATCCGTTTGTCTCCGTTCCGTCAGGGCTACTACTTAATGCTCTGGCTTTGATATTGACTATCGGGCCTTCGGCAATACCCCAAACCATCACTTGATTGATAAGAGGATTGGCGTATGAAGCGCAAGGAGTGCTGGTAGCACTCTCATTGCAAATATCGGCAACTTTAATGCTTGTGCCTCCATAATTAGAATCGAGAGAATTGCCCAAATTAGCTGCGTCATCAGACAAATTAAATAATGAGCGCCAATTCCATTTGAAAGAATTCGGATTCAAGACGGTGCCGATATTGTTGGATATGCCGGAATTATCCATGTTGCAATTATAAGGTATGGCCGTGTATTTCTCGCCGAGAGGCACAAAAGGCATATAATAATTATACGGGGAGACATTGATATACTGTATTTTGCACAAACTGCTTCCTGTCTTGAAGTACCAATAGTAATCGGGCGGATCAATCTGGTCGGGGAAATTAGTAAAATCAGTATTATAAATTCCTTGGGGCAATTCAACTGAAGATCCCGGGGTTGTACTAGCTGAATGCACTCCCTCATTATAGGCGGGAACGAGGGAATCATTACCCAAGACAATGACGCGATACCAGATATTGGGAACTAATTTTTGTCCGCTCGGAGGATAAGCAAAAAATCCTTCGGGAGTATTGGAGGCATTGGGATCTTGCTCCAAATCAATCATACTCACCTCGGGGTGGCTGTAAGAGAATATTTCCACTGGCCAATTTTCTTGAGTTATGCATTCTCCTCCGGTTATAGGAGAAGAGGTGGCGCTTGAGGTGGCACTAGTACATTTTTGAATAATAATATTGGGATGAGTGGTAGTGGGAAGACTTCCAGGCATTAAAGAAGGATCATACATATCCAAATTAAACCTGCCCAACACTGCCGCATTCAAGCAGACATCAGTCGCTTCCTTCCAAGGACTAGGACTAGGCGTGGTGCTGGCATTGCAAACACGCTCTTCCAAGATATAAGGATCGGTGAAGTTGTTTTTTACTACACAAGTAGCCGACTTGCCCGAAACTACCAAAGTAGAGTTGATAGTGGTTGTCTGCAAGCCGTCATAAATAGTCTCACCTTTGGCCGTGCTGGTTTGCTGAGGATCTTTAAAAGAATCTGTACCGGGAATAAATTTTCCTAATACTGCGTCCCATTTATTATCATCATTATTAGTAATATCCTCCCTATTTCCAGCCGGCTGAGATACGCTCCAATTCCAATTATAATCCCACGGATTGAGCATTAAGCAGACATTATCCTTGCTATCAAGGTCAGCGTTATTTTGATTTTCATCGCCATAATATCCTCCTCTAGTAGGATTCGGTGTACAAGTCGGACAACCCTCTTTGCACTTGAAGTTAGGATCTTCGTCGGATCTAGTCTGGAAATTCCAGCAATAAGCAATGGTACTAGAATCAGCAGTAAAAGCTCCGACAGCGCAATTTCTATTAACCAAAGCCGGGAAATAATTTGGGTAGCCTCTCTTGAGCCATTGCCCTCCATTGCTCTTTATCGAGTCCGTGAGAATCACTTTGTATACAGTAGAGGACTCTAAATCTCCCACGCCGATTTTCAATTGTTTACAGCCACCATCAACCGAAACACAATCCTCCGGAACCAAACTAGAAATAGTGGTCGTCTGCCAGGTCGAGACGCTACCGGCATTTTGATCCAATTCCATATTATAAATAACCAAATTCGAATCCCAAATCATGTTTTGGGTCGTTGCATCCTTATAGCCACAGTCATTCACCCATTTGAGAATGAGATCATGAGCACCCGCCTGTATATTGAATGATCCGGAAGTAGAAGTGGCCTTATTATCTGGCATAACAGCCTGAGCGGAAATGCTTCCAACTTTATTTGTAAGATTATCCACATAAATATCTATGTCATGATAGACTTTTTTATTACCATCATCACCTCGATAGCATTGATCAGGGGCAAACTGGCCAAAATTCGGTATATTACTATTAACACAATTAGAAATATCCCCTGTCCCGCAAGTACTGACGGTATTGGAGGTCTTCAGGGACAGTTTATATTCGCCATCCACAGTCGTAGTCACATGATAGGTGACATAATTATCCGGGCGACTTTCGTTAAAATCTGTAAGCTCTTTAATTGCATTCCCCTCTTTTGAAATCATTTTTGCGTCAGCCGGAAAAGTTCCTGCGCTACCATTGTCCGTCCAAGACGATTGCCAATCTTGAGTGCTTGTTGTCCCCCTATACACTCTGACCGAGCCGGTTGCCGTGCTAGTCGTAAATGAACTCGGGAGCATATACTGGCTGAATCTAACGGAGATAATGGCGTTGGCGCAAGCCCAAGGATTCAATACTCCGGGATGAGAAATATTCGACCAACCCTCGCTAGCTGAAGGAGTAGAACTAGGCAGATACCAAGGACTCGGACTAGGCAGTCGATCATTGGGATCACAGCTCGGATCACGGTTGCAATCCTCGATAACATGAGGCGCATCACCGGGAAGATTGGCTTGCATGGTAAAAGCCCAAGAGAAGATGGCTTGAGTGGCTTGAGTCGCCGGAGTGTAGCAGGCGTCAGAGACAACTTGACACTCGGTCCAACGACCGCTACGACAATATTGCTTGCTGGGGCAATTGCCCTCATCAGAACAACTCTTTTCTTCGCCTTCCGTAGTACAAGTGGGAGGAGCCACGCAAGTACAAGCCGGATATAAAAAGGATAATTCATTTATTCTTAAATTATTACCAGAAATAGCGCCTGAATCATTGGACGTACCAAGAGTCGTTTTATTAAAAGTAACCACTGAACCGTCAGCTTTCCTGCCAATAGAAGCGGGAGGAACGACGCCACTGGCATAAGTAATAGTATCAACAGCCGAAAAATCATCTTTGACTAATTTAATTTTGCCATTCTGTAAAGGCAAGAAAGAATTGCCGAGAACTTTCTGATCAATTATTTTATAATCTTGCGAAGCAATTGTCCCGCTAAGAAATTTGGTATTGTATAGACTCGAAATCTCTGCCTCCGTAAGCGCTTTGTTAAAAATCCTGACATCATCAAGTTTGCCATCCAGTCTCCAAAATGGATCACACCATGACCCATCTGTAGGGCAAAGAATATTATCACCGATTATGCCACCAAGAGCAAAATTTAAGCCATGCTGATTATTAATTAAATAATTTACTGGCAAAGGAAGCGTACCGGCCAACTCTCCATCAACATAAATCTTAATGGTATGAGGCGAAGTAGTTTCATCATAAACCCCGGCCAAATGAAACCAACGATGATTGGCTGAATCACTATAAAGATAACGCTCCCGCGAGATGACGGCTTGCTTTTGATATGGATCGTTTTTACCAAAAACCATAAAACTAAATCTTTCATCTGGTCGATAAACCAAGCCAATAATATATCCGCTCCCTCGGCTGATTAATGAATACTCTCTGCCTGCTGTTGAGGTAGTCGGAAAAAACCAAGTGGAAAAAGTAAAACTGTAATCTGTCGAGGTAACAACACCAGCAACATCACCTTTTACATAAGCTGGCACAAACGATTTAGCCGGAGTATTTAAATCTGGCTTGAATTGCAAGCAAAAGCCGAACTTGCCATCGGCCTTAAAATCAGGGTTATTCGCTTGAGTAATAACAAGGCTGGAACTTGCCGGCGCGTTAGGAGCTGAATTAGCCAGTGAATTATTATCAAAGGCATAATGCATGACCAAATTATCGGTTTTAGCTGGAGTGTTGGAAGAGACCAAGCCATAGTTCGATAAATCAATGCTTGCCGAAGATCCATTATACAATTCCACCCATTGATCGGTTGAACCTTCTATGTTGCAAGTCAACCCGCTATTGCACCCCCGAGGATCGCAAACGCCCCAGACATCATAACCGCAACTTTGATTACCACCGCCCCAAGTTGTCACCTTGAAGCCCCAGGCATAGAGAGTTTGAGTCGCCTGAGCCGTAAAAGGATTGGGAGCACAGCCAGGATCGCCTGACCTGGGAGCGCAAGCATTCCAATCATCTCCAGTGGCATTGCATTTTCTTTCATAACCGCAAGTACCGACTGGATCACAAACGGCCGTGGTACTAACTGTTCCCGGCTCGCAAGTTTTGTCAGTGCTTCCCTTCTGGCAAGTGCAAGAACTAGGATTACAGATCAATCCTAAAGTAGAACTGCAGACGCTATTTGCGACATCACAAGTTCTGCTATATCCTCCGCAGAAAGAACCATCTGATCCATCACTGAGGGTAAATCTAAATTTATTGCTATAATTCTCGCCATCATAAATACGGATATCAGCCATATTGCCAGCCACGCTGGAATCAGGAATCACATCCGTTACGGTAGTGGAAGAAATCCAATTAGAGGCCGTACTGGTGACAGTAGTACTCACCCAAGTCGCATCATCTGACATCTGGCCATTAACCCACTTGGCGTTTTTAAACGCGCCCAAATCCCAAATCACGCTGGAAGTGCTAGGGCTGGATCTTAAAAATTTATTGCCTATTATATTTGTAGACGAAGGAGCAACGCCATTTCGAGGCACAGCGTTGCAAATTCCCGGTCTTTGTATATTGTTAATCTGGAAACCGACTTGGTTATCACTGTTTAGAGAATTATGACTAACCATGACCTTATAATTGGTGGAAGAATCTCTGACCACCTCGGAATCATTGGTATTATTAGAAATATCAGAAACAACGTTAGGAACCTCAACAATAATTTGATTATCATCCCAAACCACAGGACAAGGCGAACCGGGAGGAAACGCCTGCGTACTGCTTTGAGCATTACCACTCTCCCAAAAATTCACACTGCCGAGAGCGGATGATGTGCCGAATCCCCTACCCAAAATAGTGATATAATTTCCGACAGCGCCATTGGGAAGCTCAGTTGTGCCGACATTGGTAGTCGGAGAAATAGAGTCTATATGCGGAGGCCAAGCACAAGTACAAGTATTATTATCGCAAACCCCATTACTGCACTGAGCATTATCAGGTGAACAAGTGCCTCCACTCAAATTATTATTGCAGGACTCGCCTGGACAACTACCACATTCACCACCACAATCCTTGCCAGTTTCGCCAATATCTTGAATATTATTAAAACAATGCCTGGCACGAATAATGGTTTTAATAGGATTCGAATCTATCAGCGTTCCCAAGCCGCCAAGAGTGGCTTGAATTTTTAGGGTGGAAGTGGTGCCAGTAGCGAGTCCCGAAGTATCCCAAAGATAAGAAGCATTATTGATCTCCGGGACATTAGTTGGAGCATCTTGAAATTGCCCCAATAAAGGCCAAGGATTAACGGGAGCGGTAGATGTTGTCCATAATAATTCCATTTTCGAAATAGTACCTCCTACATTCTTGGCATAACCACCGACTTGCAAAGTGGAGGTGCTCTGAGGAACACCAATAGTACGATTATCATTCCAATTTACCCGAATACTCCACGGCCTGCTTAAATCACTGCCATTATCACTAAATTTATTGATATAAGTGGACTGGTGACTGGCAGGAGAGCAGGTGTTTTCCCAATCACCCCAAACGCCATTTATACATCTTTGCACTCCGCAATTTCTTAAATTTTGCTGACCAGCAGTACATGGCTGACCGGGAATATTACCTCCCCCGCCTAATCCAAGCGCCTTCATGATAAATGAAGCGATGGCAAATGAAGCCATAATTATAATCAAACCAATTACCCCGGCTATCAAAATTTTCTTAGCCTTGTCCACTTTTTGGGTATCGCCATTCGATATCATCCAAGTCCAACCGCCGTACAAAATAATCAAAACTGCCAATACACCCAGAAGCCCTAGAAATATTCTCACAATATTACCTATGAGTGTAGGCAAAGGGGTATTACTGAGCCCAGCCGAGGCGCCGAAAGTGGCCAAATTACTGGTGGCAGTCTGGGCGAGAACAAAATTAACATTAAAAACAAAAACCAGAGCAACAATAAATATTGCCAGGATAACTAAGCTTGATTTATTTTTCTTATCCTTTCCTTTCCAAAACATTTAGATAATTATCTAATCACTTTATTTTAATTGCTTGACATCGAAAGTGGCGTGCCAGTTACAACACAAGTGCCGAAACAGCATCCTGTTGATCCGCTGATATCTCCGGTAAGTGTGGATGTCGGATGGTCTTTGGTAATAATCCAGCTTCCGTATTTATGGGTACTAGACACACTCGCATTATAATAAATCACAGCGCATCTATCTGTCGGCGAACAAATTTTCGCCCCCTCTACCTCCAGGCAATTCTCATGAGCATAAGAAGCCGGATTGGTGGAGCTGACATTGTAAATTACGCTTGAACTGGCATCAGTCATACACCCTTGAGTTTCATTAGAGCCGTTTTTCTGGTAATTGCAATTATTGCTGGAAGTCGCACCCATTGTAGAGGCGAAAGCTTCATCACCGGCATACCTCGGTCCGTTGCCGGGCAAGAAGCAATTCTGAGTGATGGATTGCACGCCCGAACCGACCAAAGGCCCATATTGGACGGATTGATCGAAGTTATTATGGTTTATTACGGCCTGAGTTTGCTCGGCCCAGCCATTAGTCTCACCACTTATATTGCTTGATCCAACCCAATACCCCACCGGATTCGCGCCGGGAGTAATGGTTTGCAAAGCCACGAATCTCTGCGCCCAAGAGGCTGTCGTTCTGTCGCCAGCTGGATCATAACCCCAGCCCGGCTTAAGCGTATCGGCGGCCATAATCCGATCAAAAGTGATTTTTACCTGATCCATAGGCGTCTGACCCTCGTCCGAGCCATATTTCTGGTCGCCGTAAGGCTCAATTTTGCTTATAAGCGGAGATTGCGAATCGATCAACGAAGAAACATAAAAGCTCCACTGGAAATTATCTCCAGTAGTGGCGACAGAAGTAGACCAAGGCCCTTTAGCCAGGCCGGCTAATTCCGGCCAAGAAGCTATGTTTGCAGATGACAAGATAGGCAACAAGAATGGATTACTTCCAGGACCATCAGCAATACCTAGATTCTGTTTATAAAATTCATTATCATCATAATAATAATTATAATTGCCATTAAACGAGTTATTGGACATATCGGCAATACCGCTGGTATAATCAGCTGTCTTGGGATAATAAACAGTCTGCCCGTTTACTAATTTACTGCACTTTGTATCCGCACTGCATCCGCCTCCGAAACTGCCGGCTACCTCCTTATCTCCATTTACACACCAAGAATCGCTAGTGCCAACACAAGTCTTGAGTGTAGCCGCCTTTATCTCTACTTCAAATTTAGTCGAGGTAGGAAACGCGCCGGGAGTAGAAGTGCTCCAGCAATAAATCGTATCTCCACAGCTATTTTTCCCGCAAGGTATAGTGCCTATCAAATCAACGGTTCTGTACTGGTTGGAAAAGGTAGTGGAAGCCGTGGTGGTCTCTATTGACGACACTATGCCATCACCATTTTTATCCATTCTCACAATTATATTATTTGTGATAGAAAGAGGATTTATGGCCTTGCTGAAAGTAATTTGGAATTTGGTATTATTGGGCGAATCTTGTGGATCTGGTGTAGAATCATTTCTAATCACGCCGTAAACGGTATTTGTGCCTCCGGTCACGCTTTCAGTGGTACTTGCATTACCCGTCCAACGAACAATCCTGATGCTATTGCCTTGTTCTCCAACCTCTTTGGCTCGAATAATTACCGAGGTATTGGGAGTAGTCGTGGCCTCTGCATTTACAATCAAGCTATTAGAATTTATAGCAGTAGCCAAATACTGCGTGGATGATATGGCGCTAGTTCCCGCCTTAACTGTGATATAGGAAGGAATATCTCTCGGAATAGCTTCATTATCGCTCACAAACATGTATTTTTGTTCGATAGCGCCATTTTGGATGATATATCTATCTCCTATAACCGGACTATAAACCGTGAAACTCCATCGTGAACTTCTAGGGAAAGGAGCGCCGGTACCAGGAATATTGCTATTGCCATCGGCCGTTGTTCGAGACTCTGCGATAAGCCCATTAAGATCCAAAGAATTGGAAGAAACACTCAATGGAAGACAACTAGATCTTACTATACTACCATCTTTACATACTCCATCAATTTTATAAGTTACACCCAAATAATCTTTCGCATTATTATTATTATTAAAAGTAACATAGGTGCCATCCGGGGATACGGTAAAATCTATAGTAGTGCTGGCTGGCGTATCTGAAGCCACCGCAAATCCAGAGGGGCTACGCACATAAGCTTTGAAACCACCCTCTACTGCTGTAGCAGGCGTCATCTCCGCAATCAAGGGATGGCTTTTATCCACATAAAAATGAAAGCTACCGCCTCTATCCCAAATTTTTACAGGAACATTGGGAATCACCGCAGAACCGAAAAGTGAGGTGACCACTCCCGTCGCTTTCACGGAAACGGTATTGTAATCGTCTGCGTGATCATCCGGCGGAGGAATAATTTCGGAAGCCACCACATAGGGCGGATTCAAGTCCAGCTTGCCATTGGTTTCAAACGACCAAGAGTATTCTCCGCCTCCGAAGACAGACTCTGTTTTTCCTAATTTAGTAATTTCCGGACCAAGCCAAACTTGGAAATATCTGTCTTTGCCATCGGCCGGACCTAAATTGCTATTCGGCGTGAAGACATAAGTTCTATTGTCTGCAGTACTCGAGACTGTGGTAGAGGCGAAATGATCAACATTAAAGTCAGAGCCGGACATACACCCGCCAGTAGAAGACGCCTCGCAAATATGAATAGTGCTGGTACGAATATACCCATTATCTTTATAAATCGTACTGCTAGCCACCGGCTCTTTGAAAGTGACAATAATAAGCGTATCAATACTGACATCTTTCTGCTGTGGCGCCGGATAAACGCTCTCAATCGGGCCTCGGCCGATATTTGATCGCCATGGATCGTCATGACAGCCCGGGCAAGATGGCGGTGGATTGGGATTATTTCCCTTTCCGCCAAGCCAACCCATGATAAAGGTGGCAATAGCAAAAGAAAGCATCATAATGATTAATCCAATAATAGCATTGGTAATGATTTTCTTGGCCTTGTCCACCTTGGTCGGATCACCCTCAGCCGTCATCCAAATCCAACCGGCATAAATGATAATCAAAACCAGCACTACGCCGATCATGCCCAGGAAAATCCGAACTAAATTTCCGACAAAAGTGACTAAATCGACATTAGGAAGTCCGGAAGCGGTGCCAAAAGCGGTAAGATTGCTATTAATATTGCTGTTTTGAGCCAAAACTGGAGAAGTCGCGCCAGCGCCGATAATAAAAGATAAAAGCAAAAAGACAGCCAGAAAAGAAACCCAAAAAGCTTTGGATTTTTTCTTGGCTGACGACCTTTGCATGGGTGAAAGCCGTTCCTTGAACATAGTGTTATGAGGTTAAGTATTTGTCCTTAATTATAACATAAAGAGCGACGGAGGTGCAAGAACTTTTTAAACAGATTTATTTAATTCTTCTTTCAGAATTTTGGAAACCATTTGTCCGTCTGCCGTTCCCTCTGATTTGGCCATGACCGCGCCCATCACTTTGCCGAATTCAGACGGATTGACTGTCCCCATTTCCGAGATAACCCCCTTAACTAATTCTCTTACTTTCTCCTCGGATAATTGCTGAGGCAGATACTTTTCTAAGATAACAACCTCTTCTTTTTCCTTTTGTGCCAAATCCGCTCTTCCGCCAGACTCATATGACTCCGCCGAATCTTTCCTTTTCTTGACTTCTGACTTGATGACAATGATAGCCTCTTCATCGGACAATGTTTCTTCCTTGGACATCTTCTTCTCTATCTGCTTATTGGCGATAGAAGCCTTGAGCATTCGCAGAGTTGAAATTTCCAATTCCCGTTTGGCCTTGTAGGCTTCCAAAAAATCCGCATTTATTTGCTGTTGGAGCATAAAATTATTTTAATTATTAAAAAAACCTTCATAGCATTGCCAACTTCCAAACGAAATTGGCAATATATAAAGGTTTATCTTCTTGTCGGTTCTTCAATCAACTTTCCTATCTTCTTCAAATATTCTCGTTTATTGTTTATTTCCGATCTTCGAGCCGCACCGGCGCGTACTCTGGTCTTGTTCTTTTTGGATTCAAAAAAACGAATTTTCCGGCTTTGAATTAATCGTCCGCTTTGCTGGACTTTCTTGCTGAATCTTCTCATCAAAGCTTCAAAAGTTTCTCCTTTTTTCCTTTTTACTTCAGCCACGTGAATTCACCTCTCTTTCTATGATTTATGTTAATAAATTTATGCGTCGTCATCCCGGGCTTGACCCGGGATCCAGGTTAATCCATACGCGATATAATTAACGCAATGAATCTAGCCTGGATCCCGGATATTTTGATGATTACATCAAAATTCCGGGATGACGAGATAAAAAAACTTAATGTATACTCAATCTTTTAGTAATCCTCATTATCTCCAGAAAACATAGCATCTCCACCGCCATAAGCACCTTCAAAATTAGAATCAGCTTCATCATTGAAATCTTCCAAATCCTTAGCTCGTTTCTCACCCTTAGGTCTAACCTCGGGCATATCCCCTTCTTCTGGAGCCGTAAATTTCTCCAACTTCTGCTGATGCCATTTGTCTAATCTCTTGGCTATATCATTTTCAATCTTATTGAAATCCACCACTTCTTGAATTCCACCCTCCATATCTCGAACCAAAATAGTACCTTCGCCAACTTCCTTCTGACCCAGAATCAACGTAAATTTAACTTTTAACTTATTGGCTAATTCCAATTGAGTCTTCAAATTATCTTTATAAAAGGCCTGAGCCACCTTGAATCCTTTTTTCCTCAACTTTTCATAAACCACAAAAGTCTTTTTCTTGGCGGATTCTCCCAGTTGAGCCACGAAAATTTCAGGTTGGTATGTTTCCGTCACATTAATTTCTTTCTCACGCAATTTGGAAACTATTCTATCCATTCCCATGGAAAAACCGACTCCTGGCGTATTCTCCCGCCCGCCCAGAATCTCTGCCAAACCGTCATATCGGCCTCCGCCTCCCATGGCTGATTTGCCCTCGCTATCATCATTGGACCAATATTCAAAAATAGTTCTAGTATAATAATCCAATCCTCGCACAATCTGCGAATTAAGCACATAAGGAAGATCGAGTTCATCAAGATACTCCAGAACCTTCATAAAATGCTTTTTGCATTCCTCATCTAAATAATCGAGAATTTGCGGAGCCCCGTCTTTGAATTTCTGACATCCTTCTTCTTTGCAATCCAATAAACGGAGAGGATTTTTAATTAACCTTCTCTGGCAACTCTCACACAACTGCTTGGTCTTTGGCTTGTAATATTTGACTAGCGCTTTCTTAAATTCTTCACGACAAGTCGGACAACCGATACTATTGACTTGTACTACTGATTCCAGGCCCAATTCATTCAAACAATTCCAACCCATCAGAATCAACTGCGCATCCAAGGCTGGATTTGGTTCGCCGATTGCTTCATAGCCGAATTGATAAAATTGGCGGTAACGGCCTGATTGAGGCTTATCATGGCGGAACATCGGACCAGCATAAAATAGCTTAACCGGCTGTATCTGATTGATCATGCCATGTTGAATATATGATCTGATAATGGCAGCTGTACCTTCAGGTCTCATCGCCAAATTATCTCCGCCGGAATCTTCAAAAGCATACATTTCTTTTTCTACGATATCGGTCTGCTTGCCTATGCCTCTGGCAAATACTTCTGTATATTCTAAAATTGGAGTTTCTATTCTGCCATAACCATAATCATCGGCGACTTTCTCGGCCACCTTGGACACAGCTTGCCAATATTTCTGATCTTGAGGCAGAATATCCCTCATGCCAGTGACATTTATCATTTCCTTCCGGCCTTTTCTTGGTTTCTTGACGCCAGAAGAATCTTTATCTGTTTCTATTTTTTTGAGTCTGGACATATTATAATTAAAATTTGAAATAAATTTGAAATAAATTATTGAACACTAGAACTGGAGATAATATTATAATCAGGCGAACCGAAAATCTTTATTTGATTGAACGGCCAGCCTCTAACCCAAGTCCGTCCGATAATAAAATCATACTTTACTGGGCCGAAGACTCGAGAATCCAAACTCTCCGTCCTATTGTCCCCCATCAAAAAATATTCATCATTACCCAAAGTTACATCACCATAACCCTTGAGCGGAAGCTCAGTCTTGGTTGTTGACGCGATATAACTTTCTGGAATTAATTGATCAGCTCCTGTTGCCGCCAAATAAACTCCGCCATTCTCGATACGGATATGCTCTCCGGGCAAACCCATAACTCTTTTAATAAAAAACTGCTTGGGATCGGCCGGATACCTAAATACCACCACATCTCCTCTTCTGGGCTCGTTAAATCGATAAGAAACCTTCTCAATTACTAAATATTGATGATCAAAAAAATTCGGCTCCATGGAAGCGCCCTTGACATAAAATGGCTCAATCAAAAAATAACGCACCGCCAAGATAATGATAAAAGAAATAACTACTATCTTTATTAATTCAAAAATGAATTCTCCTACGGATTTGAGCTTGGAAGGGACTGGCTCGACGGTATTGTAGTCGTATGGCTCGTTGGACATTATTTTATGTTGATTATTATTGTGATATTTTCTTTCTTTAAATTATAACATAAAAATTAAAAATTGCAAGTCCCCCTACAAATTACGAATAGATACCGAATATACAAATATCTGTAAAGAATTCTCGAATTAATAATAAATTCGATAGCAAAAATTTGTATATTTGTAATAGATTCGTAATTTGTAGGAGTTTGGCAAATTCCAACCAATAGGTTATAATATACACTAAGCTATAAATTGTGTTATAAATAAGGAAAAACTATCATGTCATCCGAAGTTAAAATTAATTTTCTACCCGAAGAGTATGAGGATAGGAATGGAATTGAGTCACATAAATCAATTATTCAACCAACAAATGAGCAAATTAAGCCAATATATAGACGAAAACCCCGGAAAAACTTTTTTCTCGGGCATTGGAAGTTGCTAGCAATCATTATTATAATAGCTATTTTGGGTGGCTTTATCGCTTTGGCCTCTTCCAGCTTCTTCGGCGGACAAGGCTTAGTGGCTAATTTATCCCAATTAAAGGTATTTAACCAAGTCGGACAGCTCATCGCCAGTCAAGATAAGAAACTTATTGGTGAAGATAAGGATAGAATTAATATTCTCATGATGGGAATCGGTGGCGCCGGACATGACGGAGGCACTCTGACCGATACCATGATTCTCGGCTCTTACAAACCAAGCACCAATCAGATGGCTCTAATGTCCATACCACGCGATATGTACGTCAAAGTAGACGGCTATGGCTGGATGAAAATAAATGCCATAAATGCTTATGCTGAAAAACGAAAAGAAGGTAGTGGTGGAGAAGTTACAGCGCAAGCGCTTAGCAAACTACTCGGCATAGATATTTCCTATTATGTAACCGTGGACTTTGACGGTTTTGAAAAATTAATTGATCAATTCGGCGGAGTTGATGTAACCGTGGACAGAGATCTAGTAGATTACAATTATCCCATCAGAGGCCGAGAAGATGCCTATCCCATTTCCAGCCGTTTTGAAAAATTAGTGATCAAGAAAGGGCTTCATCATTTCGACGGCGCTACCGCCCTCAAATACGCCAGATCCAGACACGCTCTTGGTCCGGAAGGATCGGATTTTGCCAGATCCAAAAGACAACAGAAGATCCTATCCGCGCTCAAAGACAAGATACTGGCCACCGGAACATTATTCAATATTTCCAAAGTAAACAGCTTGCTTTCGGCTTACAATAAAAATGTCCAGACAAATCTGCAAATCTGGGAGATGCTTCGGCTTTATCAACTTGCCAAAAACGTCGATGTCAATAACGCTCTTCACTTAACCTTAGATGATGCTGCCGGCGGATTTCTCCATTCCTCAATGTTAAACGGCGCTTATGTCTTACTTCCGGTCGGAGGATCATATTCCAAGATAAGAGTCTCTTGGGAAAATATTTTCCTAGGATCATCTACCCCCATGATAGTAGATAGCACCAACACGGCCGATGATGAAAATTTTGCAACTGAGCTTCAAAAGCTAAACGAGCAAAGCAAAAAGGCGGCTCTCATCTCCTCAACACCTTCAACTACAATTACCACTACGCCATCATCCACAATTACTAATATTGATAACGAAAGCGCGCTCATTCCTATCGCCTCCTCGACGAATGACAGTAATGGCATTCCTCAAATAGTAACTAATACGGCAGAAAATACCATTGTCCCAATCACTCCGGTCACTCCAGCCAAACCGGCATTTACTTCCGAACAAGCCAAAGTGGAAATCAAAAACGGCACTATGATCACGGGCTGGGCCGGCAGTGAAAAAACAAAATTGCAAGCCAAAGGATTCACAGTTTCCGGCACCGGCAATACTCCCACTCGCGATTACAAATCCATCCATATTTATGATGTTTCCGGCAACGCCCCGCAAAGCTTGGCTGAACTGAAAAGGATTTACGGCGTGTCCTCGTCTGGCGCCTTGCCAACAGGAGTAACGAGTAATGCGGATGTATTAATCATCCTGGGTAAATAGAAAATATATTGTGTTACGTAGCACCTGTCCGCCTCTGGCGGATGCTACGTAACAAAGATAATGTAAAAATATGGAAAACACAATACCAAAAGTCGCGATCATTGGACGTGCCAATGTCGGCAAATCCACATTATTTAATCGCCTTGTTGAGAAAAGCAAAGCGTTGGTTTCTACTGTCTCAGGCACGACCAGAGATAGGAATGTTGATATCGCCAAATGGCAAGGCAAAGAATTCGAATTGACTGATACGGGCGGACTGGATATTGAGAAACAGCACGCCGGAGAAATCGAGAAGCAAATTGTCGCTCAAGCCAATTATGCTATCAAGCAATCTGATTTAATTCTTTTTGTAGTCGATATCAAAGCCGGTGTACTTCCCTCAGACAAAGAATTGGCCAATGTCTTAATTAAAAAAGGCAATAAGAAAAAAATCGTGCTTGTGGCCAACAAGGCTGATAGCCTGAAGCAAAGACAATTGTCTGGCGACTTATATAAATTAAATCTAGGCGAACCGATTATGGTCAGTGGCGCCAATGGTTCTGGTTGCGGAGATCTGATGGATTTGATTATCGAAAAATTCCCCAAAGAAAGGACTAACGCCCGCCAAGAAAAAGAACGAGCCATCAAAATTGCTATCGTAGGCAAACCCAATGTCGGTAAATCCTCACTTCTCAATGCCATCTTGGGCGAAGAAAGAGTGATTGTGACTGATATCGCCCACACCACTAGAGAATCTCATGACATGGAATTTTTCTACCAAGACAAAAGATTTATTCTCATTGATACGGCCGGAATTAGGAAGCACGCCAAGATCACCCCGAGAAGTTTAGAGAAAAAATCCGTGGACAAATCACTGTTTGCCATCAAAGAAGCCGACGTCGTGCTTTTTGTAACTGAGGTGCAAGAAAGGATTAATTCCCAAGACAAGAAAATCACTCAAGCCATCTTGGAAGAATCCAAGCCCATGGTTATGGTCGCCAACAAATGGGATTTGATTGATGACAAAGACACCAACACGGTCAATAAATTCAAAGAATATTATCAAAGTGAATTCCCTTACATTTGGTGGGCGCCACTAATATTTATTTCCGCCAAAAGCGGGCAAAGAGCAAAGAAAATCCTTGATCTAGTTATTGAGATAAGGAAATCATCCGCTATCGAGATAAGCCAATCACAATTGGACAAATTTTTGAAATCCAAAATCAAACAGCATCGGCCATCGCGTGGCAAAGGTTTGAAAAATCCCTACATCTACAAAATAGAGCAAGTCAAAATTAATCCCCCCAGATTTATTATTCATGTTAATGACCCTCTTACGCTTCATTTCTCCTATATCCGTTTCTTGCAGAATAATCTCAGGGAACAATTCCAAATAATCGGCACTCCCATTCAAATCGAAGTCGTCAGATGGAAAACGCCCTAAAAAATTTATCAAAAATAATTTTTCGCCCCATCAATCTATGGTGGCTTTTTTTAATTGCCTTTCTATTCTTTTCTCATGCCAATAATCTCCTTGACAGCGACGAAGGCATTATCCTTGAGGGAGCACAAAGATTAATACATGGCCAAAAACTTTATCTTGATTTCTTCGAATTCATCCCTCCGGCCAGTTTTTATTTTATTTTATTTGTTTGGAAAATATTTGGAGTAAGTTATATTTCCGCCAAACTGGCGAGTCTAGCCTTATTTGCCATTGGCGGAATAGGCATATTCAAAATCGGCCGAAAAATTGGATTGTACTATACTGCGCTTATTCCCGTTGCTATTTATTTTCTTTCCTCAGCTATCTGGCCCATAATCAACTACAATACTTTCAATGCTGTATTTCTGATCTGGTCTGCTTACTATTTTATTAATTTTATCCAAAACTCCAAATACAGATGGCTTATTTTTTCCGGAATATTTTGTGGCATTTCTATTTTATTCATCCAGCACCGAGGAATGGCTCTTGGCGGTGCTGTGGTAATTTTCTTAAGCGCTTTATTTATCAAAGAAAAAAATAAATCTTGGTGGAAATACTTTCTCACTTACAGCTTGTCCGCCATAGCACCGCTACTAACCCTATTCTTCTGGCCTCCGCAAATCATTTGGAATAATTTAATATTATTTCCAGCCGCCAATTATTGGGAGACAAATGTAGTCTCTTATTATTTAATAATTCTCGCTACTGCAATATTGATTTGGCTAGGAATATTTATCTACCGCAAAAATTGGAACAATTCCATCGCCTTTTTGTTTATTCTGCAAACAACACTGCTCATAATATGCCTGCCCAGACCTGATTATTTTCATGTTTTCCTAATTCTCTTTCCCTTTTATGTTTTATTAATTAAGGCATACTTCTTGATTAAAAATAAGCTTTCCGTCTTGAGCTATACATATTATGCTTTTTGTTTTATAATTTTAATTATAATTGTAAATTTTTGTTCTATCGCCCTGCTCTTTGGACAAAACATTTATTTCCATAATCAGTTGCGGGATGACTTAGTACAATACGTAAATAATAATTGTGAGTCACCATATATCTATGCTGGGCCGTTCATTCCGGGAGTATATTTTGAAACTGAAAAATTAAATGCCACTGCCTATCCATTTTTAATTACCAATCAACAAACCCAATCGCAATTCGAAGATGCAGTTAAAGATTTAGAACTCAAAAAACCTGACTGCGCCATACTGCAATACGCCATAGTAGAAAAATTCAGTTACGACAAAAATAATCCCATGGGTAATTATATTAATGCCAAATACCATTTGGAAAAAAAAATAAACCGTTTATTAATATATAAAATAAACTAATCATATGAAACTTATCATCGGTCTAGGGAATCCAGGCAAAGCCTATGCCAACACTTGGCATAATCTAGGATTTTTGGCTCTGGATAAATTCCAAGAAACTAACGGATTTGAGAAATTCAAGAAAGACAGCAAACTTCTCGCGGAAATCAGCGTAGGGAAAATAGGCAAGGACAAAATTATCTTGGCTAAGCCACAGACATTTATGAATAATTCTGGAAATGCCGTTTCCGCTATCGGTAAATATTTCAAAGTCTCACCCAAAGATATAATCGTCATCCATGATGACATTGATCTGCCTCTTGGCAAGATACGAGTGGCGTATGACTCTTCGGCTGGAGGGCACAACGGCATCAAATCAATCATTGAAGCTCTAGGAACCAAGAAATTCTCTCGTATAAAAATAGGAGTCAAAACGGATAAATTAGAAAAAATAGAAACTGCTGATTATGTGCTGGAAAGAATTCCCGCTTCGGCGAAAAAAGTTGTAGACGAGATGGTCAAATCAACTTCTTCGGCCGTCACAGAGATAATTGCCAACTCTATAGAGTCGGCGATGAATATTTTTAATTAAAAAACAGGCCGTATCTCTTGAAATGGAATACGGGCCTGAGAAAATAGAGGTAGGGTGATATACTACGCTGCGGACGCGCAGGATACGCTTAAGGGATCGAGCGATCCCAGGGGGAGGGGTTGGCCCCCACGTATCAATTTATCCTCTAAGTCGGTCAAGAAAAAGAGGTCAAACTATCACCCTACAAGAATGGTTGGAGCGGGATAAGGGAATCGAACCCATAACAGTTTGGTTCCAAACCAACTGAGTCAAACCTGAATCCCGCTCACAAAAGAACTGTGGTGGTGCCGGGGAGACTCGAACTCCCGACGCGAGGCTTCATTCGATATGGTGACCACATCGCTTTGCCTCTGCTCTACCTGCTGAGCTACGACACCACTTTAAAGAAAAAGTTTGAATGGGCAAGGAAGGAATCGAACCTTCGACCTCCGGAGTTTCAATCCAGCGCACTACCAACTGTGCCACAAGCCCATAAACTTTATAAACGTTAAGAGCACATTACCACCTGTCAGCCTATGATTCGTTCCATAAAGAAACTAGCCATAAATTAGATGAGGATCATTAGGAGGGAAACAATCTCCATCGCTAACAGGCAGAAATACGCTCTCAACATTACGAAAAATATATTATCACATGACACCATAAGTGTCAATAGCCAAAATATAAATGACTCCGACAGATAAACCACACGCCAAATATTTCTTGGCTTTGGCCAAAGTCAAGATCATAGGCCCTGTCAGATTCCAGAAAATCTGGAATTTTTTTGGCAATTTGGAAGAGGCCTGGAGTGCCAAGCAAGTTGATTTCCAAAGTGCCGGACTAGAAGAAGATGTCGTCCAAAAAATTATTGAAACCAGAGATAAAATAGATCTTAATTCTGAAATGGAAAAACTAGCTAATGATGGAATTAATTTCACTACTGTCTTTGATGACAATTATCCCAAACTTTTGAAAGAAATTTACAATCCCCCATTCATCTTATTCTACCGAGGAAATATTTCCCGTCTATACGATTCTTGCCTGGGCGTGGTGGGAGCACGCAAGAATTCTTCTTACGGCGAGCAAGTCACTCGTGAAATAGTTTCCGAGTTAACTCGGCAGAAAATCACTATTGTCTCCGGCCTGG
Source organism: Candidatus Buchananbacteria bacterium (assembly GCA_903863425.1). Taxonomy (GTDB): domain Bacteria; phylum Patescibacteriota; class Patescibacteriia; order 2-01-FULL-39-33; family 2-01-FULL-39-33; genus CAIPBY01. Next base: position 28,220 of record CAIPBY010000086.1, read on the forward strand.
CGCTAGGAATAGACGCTTTAGCTCACCAAGCTTGCTTGCAGGCGGGAGGAGTCACTGTGGCAGTACTAGGTTCATCGCTAGACTGGCCTAATATCGGCCCGTCAACCAATAAACAGCTTGCCAGAGACATTCTGGAGCAAGGCGGATGCCTGGTCTCCGAATATGCGCCCGTATTTCCCGCTTCCAAAATAACTTTTCCTTTACGAAATAGAATTATTTCCGGGCTTTCTCTGGGTGTATTAATTATTGAAGCGGCTCAAAGTTCAGGCACCCTTATCACTGGCAAATTCGCCTTAGAGCAGAACCGCGATGTCTTCGCTGTGCCTGGAAATATTTATAATCTTACTTCTGTCGGCACTAATAATTTAATTAAATTGGGCGCGAAGCTAGTGACTAGCGCTTCGGATATTTTGGAAGAATTAAATCTGCGACAAATAAGTGAAATTAGCGAACAAATTATAGAAATTCCTACGACTGATGAGGAAAAATTCATCCTGCAATACCTATCTCAAGAGCCAACCCACATTGACAAAATCAGCCAATTATGTAAAATTAGAATCAGTGTGCTTTCCAGCAAATTAATGCTCATGGAAATGAACGGGCTAATTAAAGACGCTGGTGCTCAAAATTATATTAAAAAATAGAAGCAAAATAACACTAAATTATAATATGGCCAAAAAATTATTAATCGTCGAGTCACCTGCCAAAGCCAAAACCATTTCTAAATATTTGGATAATGAGTATGATGTCCGAGCTTCCGTGGGCCATATTCGTGATCTGCCCAAATCCAACAAGAACGCTATTGATATCGAAGGCGGATTTATTCCTCATTATGAAATTTCTCCTGGCAAAGAACGAGTAGTTTCCGAATTGCGATCTATGGCCAAGAAAGCTACTGAGGTCTTACTTGCTACTGATCCTGACCGCGAAGGAGAAGCCATTGCTTGGCACATCAAAGAAGCTATCGGTCTTCACAGTCCCAAACGGATAGTATTTCACGAAATTACCAAGGAAGCGGTTCAAGAAGCCATTAAGCATCCTAGGCAAATTGATGAAAATTTGAAAGAAGCCCAAGAAGCTAGACGAGTCCTGGATAGATTATTCGGCTATGACTTAAGCGGTTTGATTTGGCAGAAAGTTCGATACGGATTATCTGCCGGACGAGTGCAATCACCGGCACTGAGAATTCTTGTGGAAAAAGAAAAGGAAATTCGAGCTTTCCAGCCCGAAGACTACTTTGTGATTGAAGCTGATTTCGAAACTATCCGCGGTGACAAAACCAGATTCACTTGCAGTATTGAACCCAAGACCGCAGAAGAAACTGCCAAAATTGTCGAAGGCGCCAAATCAGCCAAGTGGATTGCAAGTAAAGTCGAAGAAAGCCAAGCCAGCAGGAAAGCGCGAGCGCCGTTTACCACTTCTACTTTACAGCAAGCCGCTTCGTCACGCTTAGGCTACTCCCCTTCAATTACTATGCGTCTTGCTCAGAAATTATATGAAGCCGGACACATTACTTATATGAGAACCGACTCGACCAACCTCTCCGAACAAGCTACCAATGAGATTCATACTCTAGTAATTTCGCAGTATGGCAAAGAGTATTCCAAGCCTCAAAAATTTGCCACCAAAAGTAAAAACGCCCAAGAGGCTCATGAAGCCATCAGACCAACCCACTTCTCCAAATCTGAGGCTGGCTCTAGTGAACAGGAGAAAAAGCTCTACAAGCTAATCTGGCAACGCACCATGGCCTGCCAAATGTCTGATGCCAAGGTTTTGAAGACTAAGGCCGTTGCTTCTGCTGATAACCTGCCTGATTTCTCAGCTGATGGCTCACGAATATTATTTGAAGGCTGGCTCAAAGCCGATCCTAGGTCACGAGGCGAGGAGAAAGAATTGCCGGAGATTAAAGAAGGCGAGAAATTAAAATTAGATAATGTTGAATCTGAAGCTAAACAAACCACGCCACCCAATAGATATAGTGAAGCTGGACTGGTCAAGGAGTTAGAGAAACGAGGCATTGGCCGTCCGTCAACTTATGCCAGCATTATCAAAACCATTCAAGATAGAGGCTATGCCGTAAAAGAGAATAAGGCGCTTGGAGCGACAGAAGTGGGCGAAGTAGTCAGCGATTTCTTGTCACAGAACTTCGGAGAATATATTTCTGATACCTACACTGCCGAATTAGAAGATAAATTGGATGATATTGCTTTGGGAAAAGGGACATATCTCAAAACCCTGAAGGATTTCTACGGCCCTTTCCATGAAGAAATTAAAAGCAAGAAATCCATTCCCAAAATTACTGATTTGGGTGCTGCTCCAGAGGGCACCAAATGCCCTGTTTGTGACGGCCCGATGATCATCAAATTGGGACGAGGCGGAAAATTCTATTCTTGCGCCAAATTCCCGGATTGCCAAGGAGCCATGGCCATGGACGGAAAAGTCCTAGAAGCACCCAAGGCCACCGGAGAGAAATGCCCCAAGTGTGGCAAAGGCGACCTGATTGAACGCGAGGGCAAATATGGTAAATTCATTGCCTGCAATAATTATCCCAAATGCCGATATATCAAAAAAGACGAAGTAGCTGAAGCCGAAAGGCAGAAAGCCTCAGATACTGGCGTGCAATGCACGGAATGCAAAAAGGGTACTATGATCGAGAAACGAGGGCGCTTTGGAGTGTTCTATGGTTGCTCTAATTATCCTGATTGCAAAAACCTAATTAAGACCAAACCAACCGGCAAATTCTGTCCCCTCTGTGGCAAACTAATGATGGAAGGCACCAAGACTATTCCGGAAAGATGCAGTGATAAAAACTGTCCAAATCACAATCCACAGAAGTTAAATAAATAATTGCTTGCTACGTAACACCTGTCCGCCTCTGGCGGATGTTACGTAACAAAAAAACATCCCACTCGTTTGAGCGGGATGTTTTTTTATAAAGATTAATTATTTATTTAAATCGGCAAGACATGCATCTTTCGTACTAAAAGTTTTTAAGCCATAATACATATAAGCACCACAGAATTGCCTATAGCCACAAGAAATGGTGTTATTATCATGCCAATAAAGGTCAGAACAATCGGAACAAACAAATTCACAATTTGGACCAGTGCGAGAAACAACCAAGCCCGTGCCGGGACAGGTATACATATCTTGAGCGCAAACCGATATCGGTATTGCCAAAGATAAATTTAAATAATTATTAAGAATCGGTTCTTGAGCTATAATCTGGGGGCCCCTACTTTGATAAAAAGGTAATGTAGTTGAAGATATATTAATTACATATTTAGCCTTAAAATTATTAGCAACGAAACCAGTCGAGGTAACTAATCTCATTTTTAAATCATTTGATATATAATAAATATTATCTAAATCGCCCTGGTAATGTATTAAAGAACCAGCCAATGATTGAGCTAATGTAGAACTACTTATAGTGCCAGACTTAGTATAATTTGCTTCGTATTTAGGATCGATATAGGATACTCGCGATGACAAATTTTTTCCATACAAGGCGGTCAAAAAGTTAGAATCGCTAAATCTTATTAGAACTAATCTATTAGCACTATCAATCGAGACCTGATAAGTACTAGAACTATTAGTAAACCTAATTAATTTGGTTCCTGGACGCATAGTCAAATTAGAGCCAAAACTAATCGCATTAAAATCAGATTGCGAAATCATCTTAACTGTTGTTGTATTAAAACCCCAACTATCAAATATATCCATTGTTGAGCTACCTGTACTAGTAGGAATTAGATGCTTTTGAAAATCTGAACCATAAAAATAAATTCCTTGGTTATTGACGGTCTGAATAAGATCGCCCACCCTGGGGTTGAAAGATATTTTGATACAACTCCCATTACTGCAACCATACGGACAAACGCCTTGCAATGCATAAGTGCTTGTGGGACTGCTGGTGTTATAAAGATAAAGCCGAGCCGTACGCATACTGCCATTACTTACAGTTTTAGTGCAATATCTTTCCATTAAACCACAACCCGCGTCACTGCAAGAAGTAGTGGCCTTTCCACCCATAGTGCAATAATCAGCATTAGCCTCTATTTGATTCTGTGTTGAAGATGGTATGGCAATCTTATAATCCGTACGAGTATCATAAGTATAGCCCTTTATCTTTGGTGAGGGATTTGAACTGACAACCGGATATTGAGTACTAACATCGTAATCATAACACACGGCTACCGTTGGCATGGTGGGCACCCCAGACATTTTAATCACTCCCGCCATATTACTGACGAAACTGGCGCCGAAAGCCGCCAACAGCGCTACTGCGCAAATCGCAGATACCGCGACAACCATTCCAGTGGCAGGATTGGCTTGAGTTTGCACCTGCAACGGAATTTCATTTATTTTGCCTCTAGGCATAATAATTTAATTTAGTTTATAAAAATATATGTAAAGTTTTTGGAATTAACTATATTATACCACATACCAATATATATTATCCACATAACTTACTAACATAATTATATTATCTTCTTCACTATCTCCCTAAATTCCTCATCCGAGAAAAACTTAATAGTTATGGTTCCCGCCTTTCCGGATCTTCTAACTTCCACTTTTGTCTCGAGCGCTCTCTGTAAATTCTCTTCCGCTTCTCTCGCTTCCGGATCACTATGCAAAGGCCTAATTTTTTTCTTAATTACAATTTCTCGGCCAGCTCTTTCTGTCTCGCCTGAAGTCAATTTATCCTCCAAAATCTTTTTCAATAATTCCAGCTGGTCTTCTTCAGGAAGTCCGGCCAACACCCTGGCATGAGAATCACTTATCTTGCCATCACGAATCGCTTGATGCACTTCTTCTCGAGCCGTAAGAATTCTAATGGTATTGGTAACCGCTGGACGGCTCTTGCCCACTTTCTTGGCTAATTGATCTTGAGTTAAATTAAATTCGTCAATTAATTTAGAATAAGCAGCAGCCACTTCCAGAACATTTAAATCTTCTCTTTGTAAATTCTCAATCAGCGCTATTTCCATCTTCTTCTGCTCGCTCATATCTCGCACAATCGCCGGAACTGTCTTCAGGCCCAAAGCCTTGGCACTACGCCATCTTCTCTCACCAGCAATGAGTTGCCAAGAATCAGAGCCTTCCTTGGTTACTATAATTGGTTGGATAATGCCATATTCTTTGATCGATTCCATTAATTCCTGAAGTTTGTCTTCACTAAATGTTTTCCTGGGCTGATGCGGATTAGGGGTAATTTTTTCAACCGGAATTTCACTTACCATTTCCCTTTTGCCAGTTAAATTATCAATAACCATGCCATCATCGAGGATAACCGGGTTTAATTTTCTGTTTGGTATCAGCGAGCCTAGCCCGCGTCCAAGTCCTGACATAGTATTATGAGGTTAAATAAATAAATTCTCGAGCTAGCCGTTCATAAGCTCTGGCACCCTTGGATTTCGGGTCATAACCAAGAATGGTTTTGCCATGACTTGGCGCTTCAGAAAGACGAATACTTCGAGGTATGACTGAACGAAAAATCTTATTGGGGAAATATTTGTATAATTCACGGAGTACATCATTGGCCAGCTTGAAACGGCTATCATACATAGTAAGCACGGCTCCCAAGATATCTAATTCCGGCTTAATATTTTCTTGAATCAAACCGATAGTGCCGAGCAATTGCCCCAATCCTTCGAGAGCAAAATATTCCGCTTGCACCGGAATGAGAATTTGATCGCAGGCGACTAAGCCGTTTATAGTAAGAAGGCCCAATGACGGCGGACAATCAATAATTATATAATCAAAGTCATTTCTAATATCCAACAAATTATCATGAAGGCGGAATTCCCTCCTATCCATATTGACCAGCTCCACGTTGGCGCCAGCAAGCGACATGGTCGAAGGAGCTAATTTATAGAAATCATGAGCCGTGTCGAGGATAATCTCACGAAAGGATACCGGACTAGTAAGCACTTCATAAATCCCCTTTTCTAAATCTTCTCGTCCGATTCCCAAGCCGGAAGTGGCATTGCTCTGCGGATCAAGATCCACTAGTAAAACAAACTTGCCTAATTTACTTAGGTAAGCCGCTAAATTAATTGACGTAGTAGTTTTACCTACTCCGCCCTTCTGATTTACCACCGAAATTATCTTTCCCATAGTGGTTATATTATAACAAAATTTTTAATTTAAAACAATTTAGAACCTGCCCAAAACTTGCCAAAATCCGATTCTTTTGCTAAAATATAAAAAGCTAAAATATAAGCGATAAATAAAAGTATCGCGGGGTAGAGCAGTTGGCAGCTCGGCGGGCCCATAACCCGCAGGTCGCCGGTTCGAGTCCGGCCCCCGCAACAAATTAATTTGGCAGGGTAGCTCAGTGGGTCAATGCGACCACAGGAAAGCATTGACAGGGCAGGAGCGAAGCTAGTCCGGTAATCCGGACGACGCTGAGAGTAGACAAATGTAATCATTTGGCTCTGCCCAGGAAGAGCAGAGGATTTAAAAATTAGAAAGTAAAATATATGGCAGGGTAGCTCAGTGGTAGAGCAGAGGACTCATAAGCCTTTGGTCGAGGGTTCAATTCCCTCCCCTGCTACTGGGTGTAATCAGCCCGAGTGATGAAATTGGTAAACATGCACGACTCAAAATCGTGTGCCGAAAGGCTTGAGAGTTCGAGTCTCTCCTCGGGCACAAAAAATATGGCTAATGGCCATATTTTTTAATTAACTCTTATTAATTCCCACGAGTTCAATAAAATCTTTTGCATTTTTTGTGATTCTAATCGTATACTTATCCTTCCTATTCAATTGTCTATGAATTTGTATATTGGGTTTAAACCCGATTTCTTTAATCATTTCTACAACATCTTTATGTAAATTTGGTATTATGGTGACAAAATTTACCATTACATATTTCCTGTCAAAATAAATTGAGCCGTCAGTTTCAAATAATCCCCTAAGACATTTTAAAGTAAAATCCTCTTCAAATTTTATCCAATCCGGCACTGAAACCTTTTGATTATATTTTGAGCCGTCATTGGCCTTCCATCCCAGATATTCTTCTAGTTTATTGGAATAGCAACTGATATCCACACAATTATCTCCTCTATTTATGATTGAGATCTTATTCTTGGGTAAAATAATTTTTAATGAAGATATAATATTTTTTATAATATTCTCATATTTCTTGTCGCAAGTTATTCTAAGTCTAACTGCCCGACCATTGGGGTTAGAAAGATTACCATCTCCCAAGGCAATCCCAATAATATAAGCTAGATGATTTTTATGCCCTCCTAATGACATATTTTATGAGATTATTTTATCTAAATTCTAAGGTTTAAATTATTAAACTAATTAATTTAATTATAAATTAGCTTAATTATAATATTTTTTACCATAAAAATAAACACCTACCACTAAAAACAGATCTTGTTCAACTTCTCAAATTTTGCTATTATATATATAATTGTATCCCAATTACTTACTAATACGACTTACCACTTAAAACATGTTTATAACCATTCACGCCGCCGCCGCCACTCTCATTGGCGCTCAAACCGATAATGCGGCTATTGCTTTCGGACTAGGCGTGGTCTCCCATTTTATTCTGGATATGATTCCTCACGGAGACATGGAACTAGGCAAGAGATTCTTCGGACTCAAAATCAGTAACTTACGAGAAGAAAATAAACTAAAAACCATGGCCCTCTATGGCAGTATGGATGCCTGCACCATGGTCTTGCTTCTCGTTTTTTTATTCAAAAATTTTGATTTCGCCAGATCTGATGGTGTTTCTTGGGCGATCATCGGCGGAATTTTGCCTGACTTTCTGGTCGGATTCTATCAGCTGACCAAATTCAAATACATAAAATGGATTTATAAATTCCACCACTGGAATCATTTTTTAATCCTGAATAAATTGAAAAAAGATCTGCCGATCAAGTATGGTATTATTATGCAAGCCACAGTTCTTGTCGCCATTGTTTGCCTATTATATTTCTCTTAACTCCTACAAAGCTCCTACGAATTACGAATTCTCCTACAAATTACAAATCTATTACAAATATACGAATATCCATAAAAGATATTCGTATATTTATTTGTATATTCGGTATTGATTCATAAATTTGTAGGAGTTTTTATTTTTTGTTCTTTTTAATAGACAAATACGCTTCGAGTGTTTCCTTGGCACAAGTAGCCCAATCCATATCTTTCACCCTCTCCCGACAATTAGTGCGGAACATCTCTCGAAGTCCATCATCTGTAATCATTTGATTCAAGGCATCTGTTATTTCTGATTCACTTTCCGGATTTATCAAAATCCCACATTCTTTACCCACTAATTCCGGCATTGAACTAATATTGGAAGAAATGACTGGAACATTCATACCCAAAGCCTCCAAAACGGGTAGCCCAAATCCTTCATACAAAGAAGGAAAAACAAATGTAAAGGCATTTTTTATGAGCGCGTACTTTTCCTCGCTAGTAACATATCCTAAATATTTCACAGGGTTGTGCTGTCTTCTCTCCACGAATTTCCTTCGTTCCCCTTCTCGCTTCCTCTGTTCTTCATTCCTGGCATCCAAACCGCTTCTTCTCTCTTCACCACTGCGTTTTTTATCCACTCCCAAAATACTGGCATTGGCATTGGCGATGGTGGCATATACCTCTTTATCACTCCAACCTTTAGCACCCGCCAAAATCAATTGGAAATCTTTGGCCGACGAATCATAAGTCATGAGCAGATTCCTGAAAGCTTTAATCAATCTTACCAGATTTTTCCTGGGCTCAATTGTACCGACGTAAAGAAAATAATTACCGCTGATGCCGTATTTGAGTTTTATTTTATCAAAATCAGCATGCGCTGACTTGGCAATTCCGTGCGGATCCAATCCTTCATAAATCACTTCAATCTTTTCTTCCGGAATGCCGAAATTTTCGATGATATCCGACTTGGTGCTCTTGGAAACGGCAATAATTTTGCTCGCCTTAATTAAAGATTTGGGCACCAATATTTTGGTCGAGAAAATCTGCCGGCTAAGGAATTTCTTGGGGAAGAATTCCGGATATTTATAAATGGCCAAGTCATGAACCGTGAGAATTGTCGCTCCATTATAGAACAACGGAATGACATTGGCTGGACAATGCAATAAATCCAACTTCTCCCGATTAAGAAACGAACCGATGAGCATCTGAGAATAAACAATAGGAAGATATTTTTTGTACTGATAAAAAGGGAATTTCCTGACAGTCACATTGTCTTGTTCAAATTCTTTAAAATTTTTAAATTTATTATCAAAAAACAAAACATATTGATTCTCCTTATCGAGAGAAAGCAAATTTTTTACCAAAAAATAAGTATAATGACCCACTCCGGCCAGCTCTCCGCCCTTGGTGTTGAGAATTGTCCTGCAATCAATGCCTATTTTCATATTAATCAATTAATAGTTGCCTAAATTTATCTTCATCCTTGAAAGGCCCAATTATGGCCATATTGGATTTACTGAAATTAATTATATCACGAGCCACGGCAATTACCTCATCCAAAGTTACAGCCATAATTTTTTCTACTTTTTCAGATGGCTCCATAATTTTCCCAGTGGTGAGTTCTTGCACGCCATACCAAATAGAAATTGCCGCCGTGTCTTCGAGATCAATCGCCATCTTGCCGGCGATATGATCTTTGGCTCTCTGCAGTTCTTCTTCGCTTATCTCCGGGAATTTATTCAATTCTTCTTTGATTAATTTAATAGCTGGCTCAATCCTCGCTTTGTCTAGCCCAGCTTGAATATGAAAAGATCCCGTATCCTCAAAATTACTTATTCCGGAATGGATGAAATAAGCTAAACCTTCACGCTCTCTTATGCTCAAAAACAATCTAGAACTCATATAACCTCCCAGAACCACTGAGAGTAATTGTAAGGCGTGTATTTGGGGATGGCCGTAAGGAAGGCCTGGGAAACCAAGCACCAATTGCACTTGCTCTGTTTCCTTGAATTTCACAACCGCTTGAGGATTGTCTTGAGCTATCTTTATCCCTTCAAATTTATTAATTTCTTCTCCTGACGAAAAACAGAATTTCTCCTCGATCTCTTGCAAGTGATTATCTTGATAATTTCCAGAAATAGAAATGACAATATTCTTGCCATTATATAATTTATGCTTGTAATCCGATAATTCAGAATTACTCAATCCCCTTACCGTCTCCTTGGTGCCGGCGATAGCGCGAGACAAAGGATTATTTTGAAACAATATGCGTTCATACATTTCCTCGACAGACATGAGAGGATTATCCTCATACATATTTATTTCTTCCACAATCACTCCTTTTTCCTTCTCCACTTCCGCTCCTTCTATCTTGGAATTAAGCAGCATATCAGAAAGCATGTCTATGGCTAATGAAAAATGCCTAGCATCAGCCTTGATATAGTAAGCCGTATAATCTTTACCCGTAAAAGCATTATACTCAGCACCTACGCCATCAAGCTCTTTGGACAAGTCAAACGTAGTCGGCCTTCTCTCCGTTCCCTTAAACATCATATGCTCCACAAAATGCGAGGCGCCGTTTAATTTCTCATTTTCATATCTTGAACCGGCCCTGATCAAAACCAAAATATTCGCCGTCTGGGTTTCTTTGAGTGGCGAAGTGATTAATCTGACATTATTTGGTAAAACTTTTTTTGAATGCATTAAATTAATTTATATTTTTCTTGAAATATTCTCCCAGTTCCTCAATCTTCATCCTCTCCTGCTTCATAGTATCCCTATCACGCACTGTCACGGCCTTATCCTCGAGAGAGTCGAAATCCACAGTAACGCAATATGGCGTTCCAATCTCATCCTGCCTTCTATATCTCTTGCCCACATTGCCATTGTCATCAAACTCGCACATGAAATCCAACTTAAGCAAATCAAAAATCTCTTTGGCCTTCTTGACCAACTCCGGTTTGTTTTTCATCAGCGGAAAAATAGCAACTTTAATTGGCGCAATCGCTTTGGGCAAATGCATGACAACCCTAATATCATCGCCATCAAGCTTTTCCTCCTCATAAGCCGCACACAAAGCAACCAAAACACTTCTATCCACGCCAAAGGTCGGCTCAAGTACATGTGGAATATACTTTTTGTTTTCAGAATCCGTATAATTCAAATCTTGACCGGAAAATTTAGCGTGTTGAGTAAGATCAAAGTCCCCTCGATGCGCCAAGCCGTACAGCTCGCTCCAACCAAACGGAAAATTATATTCAATATCAACTGTCTTCCTAGAATAATGTGATAACTTTTCCTTGGAATGTTCCCTTAACTTAATATCTTTCTTCTTGGCGCCAAGAGCAAAGACAAATTCTTGCTGTTGCTCTAGCCAAGAGTCAAATAGCTTCTGCCACTTCTCGTCGGGTGAGATGAAATATTCTATTTCCATCTGTTCAAATTCTCGCAGACGGAAAATAAAGTTACCGGCCACGATTTCATTCCTGAAAGCTTTGCCGATTTGAGCAATGCCGAATGGAATCTTGACCCTCATAGAATCAACCACATTTTTGAAATCAGCAAAAATCGCTCCGGCTGTTTCTGGTCGCAAATATACCGGCTCATCGATGCCATTCATCTCTGTCTTAAACATCATATTTAAATATCTGACTTCAGTCCAATTAGATTTCCCGCAATTCGGACACTTTATTTTTTCCGCAACCAAAATCTTATTCATACCCTCCAAATCACCTTCCAAGTCCTTGCCCGTAATCTCAGTTATCATATTATCAGCGCGAAACCTTTTCTTACATTCCCTACAATCCACCATAACATCATTAAATCCTGATAAATGCCCGGAAGCTTCCCACAATTTCGGATGAAGCAGAATTGGTCCATCCATACCCACCATATCCTCTCTTTCTTGGACGAATTTCTTCCACCACAGCTTCTTGATATTGTTTTTCAATTCCGTGCCATATGGACCGTAAGAATAGGCATTGGCGAAACCACCATAAATCTCGCAAGCAGGAAAAATATAACCCCTTCTCTTACACAAAGAAACTATTTTTTGCATTAGATCACTGGTGTTTTCCTTCATATTTAGCTAATATTTATCTAATTAAATTTATCTCATCTTAACTTATAAATCACTCTTTGGCAAGACGTTATTTCAGCCTTCTAACCCACTTCTGTAAGCGCTTCAAGCTCTCCCTGGATTGCCCTATTTCATGATCAATTAAATTTATAATATTTTTCTTGTGTTCATTAATCCAAACTTCGCTAGTATACCAAATATCACCAACCTTGAAAGCCTTTAACTTTCCCTTGGTAGCCATATTGAGTAAATATTTAAAATTAAATAAAAATTTTTCCGGCGTTTTTTCCAAAGGAAAATATCCTTCGCCTAAATAAAAATCATCATCTTTATGATCAAATAACATTGCCTCAAAATTATTAATCATCTTAAACTAATTATATCACAATTTAATAAAATAAAAACAAAAGGGCAGACACATAGGTCTGCCCCTACAAATACAAAATTGCTACTGTACCGCTTGTGTTGCTGGTGCCGCCTTAGAATCTGTTTTCTGCTTCGTGACATAATCATTTATAGCAGAAACCACCTTGGAATCATTTTTTAATTTTTCTGTAAGAAGAATCTGATCCCGATTGATAATCATAGCATCGCTTGGGCCATGCAACTCATTGCCCAACTTGACTAAAGTCAATTCTTGTTGCTGTTGTTGATCAGCTGCCCCGCCCTGCTGAGTGGTCTGTAGTGGCTTAGAGACGACCTGCAGATAATAAATGTCTGCCAAAGTCAAAGTCTTATCACTTGTACCCTTGACCTTTCCAAAATAGACTTGGCCATTAGTTAAAAATATAGCCTGCCAATCACCGGAAACAAAAGCAATATTATCCGAGGAACTGGAATTGACAACTCCAAACTTAGCCAATCCATACCAGCCAATAATAATTATAATCACAATTACTAGGATGGTCACAATAGCCTTGAGCCAGCCATTGCCTGACCGTCTCTCTGCTCTAGCCGGCAGATTAATTCTCTGATCCAATTCTTGCTCCTCATCTGTCATTTCCGACAGCGGATGCCTGTTTTTAAGATACGCCATTGTATTTTTCTCCTTATTTTTCTACGCAAGGTAGAAATATATTATTAATTATATTTATTCTTTTTTGAAATCCACAAAATCAGAAACTGCCACACTGATGGCTGTAGCTACCGGAATGGCAATTAATATTCCCAATATTCCTGCCATGGTTCCGCCAATTAACATAGCTATAATTACAACAACCGGATTTAGTCCCACTGCCCTCTTCATGACCATAGGAACAATAAACAAATTCTCTGCTTGCTGAATTATAATATAAAGCCCGATAACTAGCAATCCCAAATACGGAGCTTGAGTAAAACCGACAAAAACAGCAGGGATTGCTCCCAAGAAAGGACCGAGGTATGGAATAAACTCAGTCACACCGGCAAAAACTGCCAAAACTAAGGCGTATTTAACCCCCAAAAGCGAGAGCCCCAACCAACTCATGGAAAATATTATCAGGCACAAAATCAATTGTCCCCTTATCCAAAGTCCCAGCTTCTCTTGTATTCTATTGATTAAATTAGTAGAATAAGGCTGGTATTTAACAGGAATAAATACTCTCACGCTCCTTTTGACAAATTGATCATCAGCAGAAAAATAGAAAGTCAAAACCAGTAACATAAAAATAGAGAATAATCCGCCCAAGAATGAGAATAACTGCCCAAAGAATCCTCCAGCCAACTGGCTCAGATTTGCTTGTAAAGAGTTGAGCGCATTAGAAATATTATCGCCAAGCCCTTGAGCATTGAAAAAGGCGCGAAAAGTATTCATCTCACTAGTAGCCTTACCCCAAAAACTCGGAAAATCCTGAATGAGGCCGTTCATTTCTGTGGCTATCGGTGGTATAATCAGATAGACAGCGCCAGCAATAACTAAAAACAAAAGTGCATAAATACACAAGATACTTACGACCCGAGGAATCCTGAACTTCTGCATCCAACCCACCCAAGGATTAATGGCCGATGATAGAATTAAAGAAACAAAAATAAGAAGCACAATATCGCGGATAAAAAACAAGAAAAATATCGCGACAATTATAAATAATATCTTCAGAAGAGTAGCAGAAGAAACATCGATGGTAACTTTCTTTGACACGCCTTGAGCCATAAATAAAAATTAATTTATATTACCTTAATTATACAAGATCGGCTGTATAGCGTCAACACAAATAAATCAAAATGAATAAAAAAATATTAGCCAAAAACACCGAAGGATTATTCAACTATGAAATAATGGATAAGCTTACTGCTGGCATCGTGCTTTCCGGACCGGAAGTAAAGTCCATAAAAAACTCCCGCCTCAGCCTGAAAGGCTCTTACATTAGGATTGACCACGACAGCGAGGCCTGGCTTATAAATTGCCATGTCGCTCCCTACGGGCCGGCCAAAAACGTCCAAATGGGCTACGATCCCCAGAAACCGCGCAAACTTCTGCTTCGCAAAAAAGAGATCAGTTCACTTATTGGCAAATCCAAGCAAAAAGGCTTGACAATTATCCCAACTTCTGTATATAATAACAAAGGACTTATCAAGGTAGAAATTGCCTTAGTTAAGGGAAAAACCAAGGTTGATAAGCGTGAATCCATCAAAAAACGCGAAGTTGACCGACAGATAAAAAGAACCTTAAAACAGAGATAAACTCTACTAAATTACACCAAAATTTGGGGATGTATGTTTTGATAGAGAGCCAATTATAAAATGGCAAGCCGAGCTTGATAATATCTCGTTAAACCATTATCAACTATATAAGTGCCAAAAACTTATTGGCAAAGGTAACATCCGCTTTTAGTGGATTAGCTTTTGCTCCTGCTATTGCCTAATTTAGGCCAAAATAGCCATCGCCCCATCCATTTCTCATAAGTGGTAAGCGGTGTTATATTATGAGAATCGACAAGGATCATGCCCTTTGAAACTTGTTTAAACTTAAAGGGATAGGCTTATATTATTTTGCTCTTTTCTCAAATATAAGCTAAAATATTATAAAAGAGCGAAAGCTTGTGAACCTATTTATAGTTTCTTTCTAGACAGGAGCTCATTACTCCTCATCTCCACGGGCAAGTTAAAAGTTATCAAGTTGAAAGTTATAAAGCTTGATAGCCTTAACTCATTAAAATATTTAAGGATATTTAATTAATTTAAAAAGCCATGGGGTTATAAAGCTATGGAAATAACTTTATAACTTTATAACTTTTGACTTTATAACTAAGATGCGAAGATCATTTCGAGGAAAGGGTTCTGTTGCCGTGGATTTAAGCAAGGAACTGCGTATAAACGAAAAAATATTTGCCAAAGAGCTCATGGTCATTGATGAGGCCGGACTTCCGTTGGGACTGCTGGATAGAGATCGGGCTCTTGAAGAAGCGAATACGAGGGGTTTCGATCTTGTCGAGGTGTCCCCCAAGGCCGTTCCCCCAATTGCCAAGTTCATGGATTTTGGAAGCTACAAATATCAGAAAGAAAAGCAAGAGAGAAAAAGCAAATCCAAAAACAAAACTGCAACGCTCAAAACAATCAAAATATCCACCCGCATCGGCCAGCACGATTTGGATATCCGATCATTGCAAGCAGTGAAATTCCTGGCTGATGGCGACAAGGTAAAAATAGAATTAATGCTTCGAGGACGCGAACATCAGCATGTTGATTTAGCTCATGACTGCATCAAAAAAATGATTGCCGACATTGCTTCAAGAATTACGGATAAACAATTGAAAACCGAGCAAGATGTCAGCAGATTGGGAAGCAAGTTATCGGCCGTGATTTCATTGTAGGGGGATTACCCCATATTAGCTCCTCGGCTCGGAAATGCAAAAGATTACTTTTTCACTTCTCTCGCTCTACGTCGCTAATAATAAAAAATAATTAATATAATATAAAGGGCGAACAAAACCGCCTCTTGATAACTAAAATTTATGCCAAAGATTAAAACCAGACAGGCTGTCGCCAAAAGATTCAAGGTAACCAAAAATGGAAAGGTTATCAAGAGAACTGCCGGCCAGGATCATTTCAACGCCAGGGAGTCAGGCAATACCAAAAGACAGAAAAGACGCGATACTTCTATTGCCAAGGTGGATTGCAAAAATATTAAAATGATGATTCCGTACAATTAAGTTGAAAGTTCATAAAGTTATAAAGTTCATAAAGTTAGGATTTTATAAACGACGTGAACAAAAAACTTTTAACTTTATAACTTTACAAACTTTATAAACTAATATTATGCCAAGAGTAAAACGAGGAGTTCAACACGCCAAACGAAGAGCCAATGTTTTGAAAAAGACCAAGGGTTTTGAGGGCGGTAGAAAAAGCAAAATCAAATTAGCCAGAACCGCTGTCAATAAAGCCGGCGCTTATGCTTATCGCGATCGCAGAGTTAAGAAAAGAACTGCTAGAGCTTTGTGGCAAATACAGATCGGTGCCGCGACCAGAGAGTTGGGTGTTAGCTACAGCAAATTCATCGACGGACTCAAGAAAGCCAACATTGAATTGGATAGAAAAGTCCTAGCTGAAATGGCTGAGAATCAACCACAAATATTTGCCAAGATAGTTGAGAAAGTAAAATAATTCTGTAGTGGTAGGCCTATGTGCCTACCCAAATGGGCAACCACAAGGGTTGCCCCTACAACCTGGATCGGTAGATCAACTGGTTAGATCGCGTCCCTGTCACGGACGAGGTTGCGGGTTCGAGTCCCGTCCGGTCCGCATAACGGAACAATTAGACGCTAAAGCGTCTTTTTTGTTTGTATTCATTGATGTTTCTGCGGTTATAGTGGACTGCTTATTGCTATTGTACTCAAAAATGAATCTATGTGGCGAAGTTTCATTATTTGCCAATACTTTCGCGGTTATTGTCGGGTTATAGTAGATGAACTGAAAAATATCTCTTCTTTGCTCTGGTGATCCATTTTTAAACTTGATATTTAGATTCTTCATAAAATCAACATACCGAGTACAAAGGTCAAACCAGCGCTGACTCTGGCTCTCAGTGTCTTCCATTTTCTCTTTAATTATCTTAATTTCTTCTTGGGTCTCCTTTTTTTGATCTATAAATTCATTATCAGTTAATAGATTGCCGTCTTTATTGTCGGGAGATATTCTTAACCGCAATAAGTTGTCTAATCGTTGCTTACAGCGATTTAACTCCGCTTGTTGTTGTTTAATAATGGCTTCCTGTTGCGAGAGTTCTTTTTCGTTTTCGGCAGTTATCTCTTCCATGGCCAACTTATAAAAATCTTCATCCATAGTTAGCTCATCCATCTTCTTAGATATTTGCTCCTCCAACTCAGTCTCTCTGATGTAACTTAATCCTGTGCATTTACAACAACGATAGTACGGTAGGCCTTTTGAAGTAATACCAGAAATATTTCCACCACAAATACCGCATGCAATTAGGTTAGAATATGGATAAAAGCGTTTTTTGCCGACAGGTGTGCTTCTTAATCCCAATACTTCTTGCACCCGCTCAAATAGCTCTTTACTAATTATTGGATCATGTCTCGTCTCTGTCGGTGATTCGTAGGGCTCTATAATTCTGCCCGTCCATCTTATTCCTCCATAATAAAATGGATTAGTCAAAATACGATATAGACTTGATTTAACCATTTTCTTTTCACTTCTACCGCCAGTTAAGCCCCATTTGAATGCCTCGCCCCTTAATTTATCAAGCGTATAATGACCAGTGGAGCACTCCTCAAATAATTTCATTATTAACGGGTATAAAAAGGGATCTTTCTCAACTCTTTTTAATGGCCGTCCTAGATCGCCAAGCGCTACTTGTTTATCTAGCGAGTAAGTCTTGCCAGATATCTTGCCGTTAGGATCAATATTTAAATATCCCCTTGGAGCAAAATTTGGTATTTCACCTTTATTGAGTTTAGATTGGATATCTCTTTTAACAAACTCCGAAGTATCATCGGAGCTTTTTTTAGACATAGCAAATTGGAGGGCTAGAATAAACTCTTGTCCTGAATTCTTGGCGTATATTTCATGCGGAGTTCGCACTTCCTTGATGATGCCCTCTTTAAGCATATCCATTATTAGGCCTGCATCTCTCATATTTCTTGATAAGCGCGAAATATGGTATACCAAAACGGCATTAGCTTTGCCTTGCTCTATAAGCTCAATCAATTCGGCAAACTTGTCTCTGCCTTGCTTGTATGCTGATTGCGCCTCCTCTAGATCGGCGACAATTTTTAGATCGTGCTGATTGGCAAACTTAATTAGCTCTCTTTTTTGAGAATCTAAACTTAAGGTCTGCTTATCCTCACCCTCAGAGGATTTGCGCCTGTAAATAATGTATTTTAATTGTTCTGGCTTATTTTCCATATTTTTATAATTCAAAAAGGGACAACCGAACTGTTGCACACACATTATAAAACAGAGCGTTTTTTAATGAGTCAGTCAGTTGTCCCTTTTTGGGCAATAAAAAAACTCTATTTCTGAATGTGTGTGCAATTAAATGATACCATAAATTTATCTACTAGTAAAACTGGGCGAGGGGTCGGGATAATTGACTATTTTAATAATTTTAACTAGTCGTGAGAATATTTCAAATGCTTCCTGTCGTGATAATTTGATTGAGTATTTCTTTTCATACAAATCAATAAATTTTTTCAAGCGTTGTTCATTAACCATATAACCCTCCCGAATCATGGCGAACAATTTTAGTGAAAAGCGAAACAACCTCAGTGCGACTGAATTTATTAAAATAATATTTTATTGAGATTATTTTGCTGGTCATTTATTTATCTAACTTATTAAAGTGTTGGCTCTTGAGGTTGTTTAAAACCCCAAGAGCCAGTAATTATTTATTTCTTCTTGGCCTCAGAGATGATTTTTTTGCTCTTGTTTAGTTTTTTATTTTTCTTCTCCTCAGAAAGCACTGGACAGCTATCAAGCGAGCAATTGTCATGATCTTTGCATATTTTTTCGCAATAGAATGACGACTGCATTTTAACCAAATCAATCAGCAAGTCTATTGCATATTTCTTGGGCATAATTTCGAAATCTTTCTTGAGATCAGCTACGCGAGCCAACCATAGTTTCTTTGGTTTCATAGTTTTGTTATTTAGTTAATAATTTAATTTGGTCTTTTCGACCCGACCGCGCGCACCACACCCATGAGATTATGGCTTACTACTGCTATAGCTAGGGCTAATACTAGGCACTAGTACAAAGTGCATAATTAACTCCTCAACTCTGCACCCCCTAACAATAATGTCTTTACGGCCGCCAATTGTGCAAAATTTCAGCATTTGCTTGTCTGGCAGTGGTGCTGATTTGGCGGTCGTCTAGACACCACTCTCAGGGCATATCCAGTAAAGTAAAATATATCTGGATATCTAGCGGCTAGATAGTGTCCGTGCGGTGTTTTACATTCAAAGTACTTGTAAAAATCCTCATGTATTTCTTTACCTATCTGTTTATCTGGCATTATTTCATCATTGTGAAATAGCCATTGTCCAAACTTTTCGTTGATTTTAAGGTGCTTATAGAATCTGATATTTTTTTCCTTCTTTGCTTTGGCAACCCTGAGATTATCTCTAATAGTCGTCACACATAGATTTAGCGCCTCACTGGCTCGACTTTGGGATATTCTGCCATAGGTTATCCGTCTATATTTTGGCTTCTTCCGCAAGTCATTTTCGAAATATATTTTAGTGATGTAGGCGGACAATTTTTTGTTGGATGAAAGATTTTTTAAAAAGATAGTATTGGCTCGCTCGGTTCTTATTATTGTTCGTCCATAGCGTAATCTATGCTTATTCATAATCCTTATCGCTGAAACTGGAAACATCTTTTGCTTACTGACATATCGGAATAGTCCAGATCTCATTAGCTTTCTCTTAAACAATTTGAATTGTTTGATTTTAACAACTTTCATTACTTGAGTAGTATCTGCCCAATTGCCCTGATTAGCACATAGCGTTCTTGTTGCCAGCCACGCTCTTAATCCTAACAATTGATCAAAATGATGCTTACAGAAGTGAAATAGAATGCGAATGGGAATATTAGCAAGTTTCGGCTCACCCCTGTTTTTAGGTTTTAGATCTTTCATAGTATTGATTTAAAATTGATTCATTTATGGCTATTTGCAGTTCTGGGTCGTGAATTTTTATAAAGCTGAGGTACTTGCCATTTTTTTTAGTTGTTGGGTTCTTAACTACTGGATTTGGGTATGTTTGATTATGCAAAACCGTAAAGCCGATTATTTCTATGGCTTCGTTAATTACGACATTAGCTGTGGCTTTCAGGCTCGTGGTCGTTTGAGGTGTTAACCTAAATTTAGTTATTTTTATTTGGTGAATCATGTTGAGTGGCTGAAATAAAATGAAAAAACAAAAAAAGTATCATGTCTTAATGATACCTTTTTGAGCTTTTAAAATATAAGAAATAAGTGTACTACAGTTTTTTCTTCCTTTCTCTAATTATGGTTTTGATCCTACGTGTTTCAGCATACCCATAGTTGCTTTTTGAGATAAATGTTTCCTGAACTAGTTTTCCTAGCTTGGCGTCTTCCATGTCTATGTGTGCCTCAATAAAATCTAGAATTTCTTTTTTTGGTTTAATCCTAATTCTTCCAATTTTACAATTTCGATCTTGGAGTAATTTTAACCTTGGCCTAATTTGTGTTTTATAATTTTTTTCTACATAATCGACAATATCCCTTCTAGAGGCGTAAGGGCTGATTCTGATTGAAATAGGGAAATACTCATATGCTGCTTCATCATCTTCCTTTCTACATCCCATAGCGCAAATAGTATTTACTGGCTCTCTTGTTGGTTTTCTTGTGGTATTGAATAGTATATATACCAGCATGGGTACAGCCCAATAAGTATAGTACAATTTATATTCTTTACATATATTTTCTGCTTCATTTTTAAGCGATAATATTAGTGAATGATCGCTTAATGGGAAATCAATCTCTAGACCCTCTTTTGGTATAGACGAGTAATGAGATATTTTAATCATCTCGGCATAGTTTTCTAAATTTTCTGGCGTATATCCATTGAGGGGTATATTGTATTTTCCCCTAATCCCAGCTATCTGCTTACTAACTTCATCTAATTTGATTATAGCCAAAAAATAATTCCAAAGTTTCTCAAATCCTTGGCTTTTTCTGGGTCTTATTTTCTTTCGTTTTAGATCTGGTAGTTTCATTTTTTTAGTCGGTTGGCACATGTGGATTTAACTAGTTTTTCCCATCCCACGGCCTTTTTGAAGATTCTAATATGGGTTTCAGACAAAATTTAACCCCCCTATCTTTTTGGGACAGCACACATAAATAAATTAGTGTTCGCTGGGGTTATTTTTTATCTAAGAATAAACAAAATAATACCACTTTATCCTATCAATTTATCTACCACTAAAATATATTATCAAGAATATAATTATATTATACATAAAAATCTGGTATTTAGCCTCTTTTTTAGTATTTATTGAATTTATTGTCTAGTTTTGATATAGTAGGAATACAATAATGACCTAAATTACTAGATTCTAGTGACATGGTCGCAAGTCCAGTTAGACATGAAGAACCCATCATGTGTTTTTTGTCTAACTGGCCGTTTCGGGAAACCGAAATGAGTGGCGCAAGTCACTAGACTCACGTGGTGGGCTTTTTGATTGTTTAAATTAAAAAAATATGAAGTTTATATTTTATTTTTTAGTGAGCTATCTCTTGTATGGTGCTTTTTTGATTGGGCGCGATTTTACTACTAACTGGAGGAATGCTCCTGAATATGTGCGAGATCCCAATCCAGTCATGATAATTTATGCCTTAATCCGTAAGCCATTATTGATCAATGGTGTCGCCATGTGCTTGGTAATAGTGGGTGTGATTGGGCTTATTCTGTTTTTTATATTCGGTTAATCATATGGATAAACCAATGAAAACTCGCCTAACCCCGCCAGAGTGGTTCGTTTTGTTTCTCCGCGACAAGAAGTACCCGAACGAAGACAAGGGCTCATTAAATAGAGCAGAGTTCCTGGCCTTGAATAACTGGAAACCGAGGAAAGATGAGGAAAAGGAATTCAATCAACTCATGAGCCAATGGCAGAATATCTTGTTTGCGGAGATAGGCGCTAAGATGGCATTTTACGGCCTTGAGTGGCAGTGTTTTAAGGCCAGAGACTGGTTGATGTATTTCAGCTATAAGGATCAAGAATTTGGTCTATTAAAGAATTATGTGGAGAATCACATAAACTCGTCAACATTTGACCCGCTGGATATTCTACTTAGAAATAGCTGGATTGAATTTGACCACCTGACATATCTGCTGACTTTTGAATTGATGGATTTGGGACTGCGCAAGGATTTATGGATTTGTGATCGCAATGTCATGTTAGTAGAGAACTATTTGAGGGATCAAGAAACTGTCGCCGACATATTGATTGTCAATGGCGGCCTCACTGAAGTGGCCAAAGAAAAGATAGCCGAGGCCATAGTCAACAAAATGCACTGCGGCGCTTATCCCGATTATCGATTTTTTCTGTATTGGTATGACTTCATTATGTTCCCAACCATAGAAATAGGCAGAAGATTTGTTAAGCGCCATAATGTTTATTGTTTGCCGACAGAGCAGGAGAAGAAAGAGCATAAATGCGCCAGCTCTAAAATACTGGAAGAATTCACCTTAAAAAGAGCAATAGTTGATCATGTCCAGAAATACAACATTAACTTAAAAGAGCAATTCCAAGATATTGCCAAGGAATTATTGGATGAGGGATTGTTGGAAACTCTCCCGCTTTTCTGGGGCAATAGCAATCAGATTAAGGGCGATAAAGGAGAACACACCAATTATAGCGGCCAGAAGCTATATGATGAGTGGAAACGTTATAAAGGCTTGGCCGAAGCTGAATTACAATATTTGGTCAGTGGCGGATCGCTGGAAGTAGGTTATCTGGACAAACGCAAATATTGTTCCTTTGCTAAGGAGGAAAATAAAGTTGTCTCGGCTAAGAGCTTGTATGAGCTAAAGAGCGATTATGGGCTGGTCAGGGATTTTAAACAACAGATGTCTGATCTGCAATTTCTCGGCCCTATGATAAGTCTGTGGGACAAGAAGAGTTATGGAAGCAATCGCTTGATTCTTTCGCAGTCGACGGAGACCATCAAAAAGTCAGCCGAGATTCTCGGAGCCGATTTTAGCGATAAGATCGAAGAAATTAAGGGCTACATTGATGAACTAGATAAGCTCGCAAAAAAAGTTGATGATCAGGCCGATAGCTTGGTTGACTGCTATGTGGCCAACGGTTGGAATAATACAGCAACAAGAAAATTTTCTATCAGAATTAAATTGTCTTCACTAAAAGATCTACAATTATGAAATTCTACCTATCGTCAAAAATTAAGAAAATAGTCAAAATTACATCTATTGTTATTCTTGCTGTAACAGTAATAATTTTTTGGGTTGTCGTCTCTTGTTTGTTTATTGACGAGTGGCCAAGTAATAATAAAGATAAGAGTGATTGTAACGTGGCCAACATCAAGTTGTACGGCGATTTATATACCTATGTCAAAGAAACTGATGATTGCAAAGATTGCGCCTCATCAGAAGAAGTGGTTAATCAGATCAGGGACGCTGAAGCAAATAATGATATTAAAGCAATATTACTTACTATTGATTCTACTGGTGGCAACCCTGTGGCGGCCGAAGAAATTGCCAACACCCTAAAACAAGCGAGCAAGCCAACCGTGGCTCTAATAAGAAGTAGCGGTGATTCTGGGGCATATTTTGCAGCTACTGGCGCTGAGAGAATATTTGCCAGTGACATGTCAGATGTAGGATCAATAGGTATAACTTCTTCGTATGTAGATAATTCTAAAAAGAATCAGAAAGATGGCCTGACATATAATTCGCTCAGTCTTGGAAAATACAAGGATACTGGCAATCCAGATAAGCCATTAACCGATGAAGAAAAGAAAATGATATTAAATGATTTGCAAGTTGGCTATGATATATTTATTAAGAATGTGGCTAATAATAGACACTTAGATATAGAGAAAGTTAAAGCGCTGGCTGATGGCAATAGTATGGATGGTCAAAAAGCCTTGGATAATGGCCTCATAGATCAATTAGGTAGTTTGTCGGATGTTGAGACATATTTGGCCAATAAGATCGGCGGAGAGACACTATACGTCTGTCGTTAAAACAATAATTGAAACAGCGAGAGCGGACATAGAATCCGCTCTCGCTTTGGCTTTGACTTTTACGCTCAAATATGGCATTATAAAAGCAATTTAACTCCCAATAAAATATAATATCAACGAAATAATATATGTTTGAACAATCATTCAAAAACATCGATAACATCCTCCACACCGACTCTGGCTGTGGCACTGAGCTTGATTATGTTGAGCAGACATCCTGGATCCTATTTTTGAAGTATCTGGACGACTTGGAAGAGACCAAAAGGATCGAAGCGGCGTTGGCGGGGAAGGTCTATGATCATATATTGATGCCAGAATATACCTGGGACAGCTGGGCTTGTCCCAAAGGTAGCGACGGCAAGCTGGATCACAACAAAGCGTTGGATGGCGATGATTTGAAGGATTTTGTTGATCACAAACTTTTTCCTTATCTTAAGAAGTTTAAAGCGGAGGAACCGAACACTATTGAATATAAAATCGGTGAGATTTTTTCTGAGCTCAAAAATAAGATCTCTAGCGGTTATAAACTCCGTGAGATTTTAAACATCGTTGACGGCATGCACTTTCGACTGTATGAGGAGAAGCACGAACTATCACATCTCTACGAGGCCAAAATCAAGAACATGGGTAACGCTGGACGAAACGGCGGAGAGTATTACACACCTCGTCCACTCATTAAAACTATAGTCAAAGTAGTAGCGCCCAAGATTGGCGACACTATATATGACGGAGCTTGTGGCAGCGCAGGATTTTTGGTTGAGGCTTACAATTATCTCACTCAAAATCAATCAGAACTTTCCTCAAGTCAAATGGATACTCTTCAAAATAATACTTTTTATGGCAAGGAGATAAAATCGTTGGCCTACATTATTGGCATTATGAATATGATTCTTCATGGTGTTGAAGCGCCGAATATTAGGCACATGAATACCTTGTCGCAAAATATAAATGAAATTCAAGAGAAAGATCGTTACTCAATAATTTTAGCAAATCCGCCATTTGGCGCTGGTATCGGCCGAGAGATTCAACAGAATTTTCCAATCAAGACTGGTGAGACTGCTTTTCTCTTTCTCCAGCACTTTATCAAAATTCTTAAGGCAGGCGGTAAAGCAGGTATCGTCATCAAGAATACTTTCTTATCTAACACCGATAATGCCAGCGTGTCATTGCGCAAACTGCTCTTGGAAAATTGTAATCTACATACCGTATTGGACTTGCCAGGTGGCGCATTCCAGGGCGCTGGTGTGAAGACTGTGGTTTTATTTTTTGAGAAGGGCGCGCCGACAGAGAAGATTTGGTTTTATCAATTAAACCTTGATCGCAATCTTGGCAAAGGCCAGCCACTAAGCGAAGCTGACTTGGCCGAGTTTGTGGAATTACAGAAGACAAAGACCAATGGCGATAATTCATGGAGTATTGATATTAAAAATATTGACCAGTCAACTTTTGATTTGTCAGTAAAGAATCCTAGTAAGGGTGATGAAGTTGCTTTGCGTGAGCCGAAGGATATAGTCGAAGAGATAAAAAGATTAAATGAAGAAGCTGAGCAAACTTTGAAGGAAATCAGTAAAATTCTATAATGTTATGAAATTAAAATCCATTAAGATTCTAAATTATAGAAGTGTCGAAGAAGTAATTATTGAGATAGACTCGTTAGATGATCGAAGTTTTACTTATGGACTAATTGGTATAAATGAAGCAGGAAAAAGTAGTATCCTGAAATCATTGGCTCTTTTAGATGAACACACAGGAATAAAACCCGAAGCGCATGATTTTTATGACAAGACAAAGCCCATTGAAATAATTTATCTTTATAATCAATCCAAAGAGGAAATAGCAGAAAATAAAAGTATTCTATTAGAAAAATTACCAGAGCTTAAGACTAAAATAGAAAATCGTGAGCTTGAAGAGGTTGAGTTAAAGGGTGGCTTTTTAATTACTGATTTACAAAATAAAAAAAGTATTATTTTTTCAAAACTTTCTAGTGATCAAAAAGAATTGATCGAAAATACTTTGGCTGATACTGTTTATGCAAATTCGCATTATACTATTTATTGGAAATCTGAGGACAAATATCTTATTTCTAGTCAGATTAGTTTAGCGAGTTTCTCTGAAGATCCTAGTAATGTTTCTATCCCGTTAAAAAATTGTTTTACTCTTATTGGTCTAGATACAAAAGAAAAGATCAAAGAAAAAATCATTCAGATTTCCAATGATTCGACAGAGCGAGAATTGCTTCGTGAAGACCTTGGTAAAAAAGTTACTAACTTAATAAAAAAGGTATGGCCAAACCATCCAGTTGTTATTACTTTTGATATTTCGGGGGATTCTATTAACTTTCACATTAAAGATCCAAATGGTAAACCTCGAACTACCAATCAAAGAAGCGATGGCTTTAAGCAGTTTGTCTCTTTTCTTCTTAATATTTCTTCTCAAAAAGAGAATAATGAACTATCAGATAGTTTAATTTTATTAGATGAGCCAGAGACACACCTACATCCTCAAGCTCAAGAGTATTTTTTAGCAGAATTGATAAAATTAACTCAATCGGAAAATAATATCTGTTTTTTTGCTACCCATTCAAATTATATGGTAGATAAAAATATTTTATCTAGAAACTTTAGGGTGGTTAAAGTTGAAAAAGACGGCAAAACCATGATCGAAAGGTTGAATAAAAAAATATCAACCTATGCCAGTGTTAATTATGAAGTATTTAATATTTCTAGCACTGATTACTTTAATGAATTGTATAGTTGTTTGCACCAAAAATATATTGACGAAGCAATAAACGAAGGAGAAGAAAAAGAAAGAAGTTTTATAAAAAATTTTGATAAAGACTATCTACTTCCTAAATCTAAGAAAAAAAATAAGTGGAAACACCTTAATAAAAAAGGAGAAGAAATTGAAGAAAATATTTCTATTTATTCATATCTGAGACACTTAATTCACCATCCAGAAAGAAGAGAGGCAAATAAATTATTTTCTTTAGATAAAGATTTGTCTGTGTGTATAGAAGAGATGATTAAAATTAAAGAAGATGAAAAATAATTGGCAAACAAAAAAACTTGGTGAAGTC
>CAIPBY010000087.1 GCA_903863425.1 Candidatus Buchananbacteria bacterium
AATTATGCGGCGTTTAAGACAAGTTTGAATTTGAATAGCGTGGAAAATACTGCTCTCTCCAGTTGGGCAGGAACTTCTAATATTACTACCTTAGGCACTATTGCCACTGGCGTTTGGAATGGCACTGATGTGGCTGTGGCTGATGGTGGAACCGGTCTTTCAACTTTAACTACCGCCTACGGATTATTAGCAGCTGGTACCACAGCAACAGGTAATGTTCAGACCTTGGCGGCTGGGGCAATAACTCAAATTTTAGTTGGCGGAGGCACTGGTGCTCTACCTGCTTGGGGAACAAATATTCCAACAGCAGTAACAATTGGTTCAGCTTATGTCTATAGGGCGAGTGGAACTGATATACCAGTCCTAGACGGGGGAACTGGCGCTAGTGATGTAACTAATGCTCGTTTAAATCTCGGTTTGGCTATTGGTTCTAATGTTCAGGCTTATAATTCAAATCTTACAGCAATAGATCAGGCTTTAACTACAGCTTCTAGCCCAACTTTTGCGGGATTAACCGTTGGAACTACCGACGTAGATACTTCTATTGGTGTCGCCGGCAGTAGAGCTAGATTTGGATACAATGCTATTCCTAATATGTTAGTCGTGCAAGCAACTGCGGGGAAAGGCATTAACTTCAATGTTAATAATGCTACATTTGGTAATGGGACAGCGATGACCATAACTTCTGCTGGTCTTGTCGGTATTGGAGCTACACCAGCAACCGGTTACAATCTTGATGTTTTTTCCAGCACAACCAATACAAATGTAGCACTTAGACTTAAGAATGGAACTGCTCGCGGTGGGGCTGTGGTTTATTTAGATCGTAATTATGGAGCTGGTAACAACTATGATAATTCAGGTATTTTTTACCAGACAAACGGAACAACGAATTGGTACGCTGGTATTCCATATAATGCTGGTCAGTTAACCACGCAGTATGTTATTGGAAGCGACGAAAATTTATCCACTGCAAATATAACCATCTTAACAACTGATCAGGTAGGTATCAATGACACTACCCCAACCGAAGGCACTCTAACAGTTGGTGGCACGCTCTATGTATTAACTAATACGGGGGTAGGTTCTGATCCTCTTTGTTGGGATGGTAGTGGCGGTTCACTCTACGGAGACTGCACTTCACTTCAGAGATATAAGACTAATGTCTCTGACCTAGATGTCGGTTTAGATGATATTTTACAGCTTAAGCCAAGAAGTTTCAGTTGGAAACGGCATGCCGACGGAACGCTGGCCACTTCAACTTACGATATTCTTGTTCCTGATGTGGGTTTGATCGCCGAAGAAGTGGAGGCAGTTAATCCATTATTGGCTTCCTATGAAAATGGACAATTGGACGGGTATAAGGAAAGAGGCGTGGTAGTAGCCTTGGTTAATGCAGTTCAAGAACAGCAGATACAAATTGTTAATCTCAATAATTTAGTAAATAATTCTTCCACAACTCTCTCAGTTGGTAGTGGCTCTAATAATAATTTGGCCACTCTAACTGTTACCCAATCGGCTAATTTCTTCGGTATCATTACGGTTATTGGAGAAGCGGGGTTTACTTCCAGAGTGACATTCAGTGATCATGTTTATTTTGACAAGGATAGCGCGGGCACGGCTAGATTACTAGCAGGCGCCACTTCCACGGAGGTGATTTTTGCCAAGCCTTATGAGGCAGTGCCGATTATAAATATTACTGCTAAGGCTAATGCGATGGGAAGAAATTATTGGGTGGAGAATGAGACAACAACTGGCTTTCGAATCTCTGTAGATAATTTTTTTGATAATGATTTTGAATTCAATTGGCAGGCGGTAGCTATAGCATCTAGTACGGTTGATGAAATTAATAATGAGACTAGTAGTCCGACAGTGAGTTCAACGTCTGATCCCAGTGAGTTCCTTTCTGAATTATTAAATTTTTCTTCGACTACGCCGACATCTACTGATGAGGATATTAGTTCGTCAACCGTGGAATCGAGCACTTCAGATAGTCAGCCAGTAATTAGTTCAACAATAGAAGATGTGGCAACTACAACTCCCTAGTCAGATGTATTTTGTCATTTTTTTTGTTATAATACATTCATAAATTAATTAAATTAAAACAATATGCCAAATATCCAAGATGGCAATCAACTTATAAAAATAGATGTTTTTGAAAAGGTGGGATTGGGGCAGGGAATGAATATAGGCGATTTGGGTTGCGGTAATTTGGGATATTTCGCTTTGGCTTCAGCAAAAAAGGTGGGCAAGAATGGTATTGTTTATGCCGTGGATATTCTCAAATCGGCTTTGCAGTCCGTAGAAAATAGGATAAAACAAGAAGGTTTGGACAATATCAAGACAATTTGGTCTAATTTGGAGATATATGGCGCTACAAAAATTCAAGAGGCCAGTCTGGATATTGCCTTTATCCATAATGTGCTGTTTCATGCGCAAGAAGGAGATTCTATGCTTAGGGAAGCCGCTAGATTACTCAAAAATGGAGGGAAATTGATGATTATCGATTGGCGAAGAGTAATTTCTCCGTTTGGACCGCCCCTGGATGATAGGCCATTACCAGAAACTATAAAAAAATTAGCCTCTGGTGTGGGGTTGCAACCGGTAGAGGAATTTTCGGCCGGACCATACCATTTTGGCTTGATTTTTATTAAATAGAGTAGTAATATATAGTAAAATTAATTAATATCTTTTATTTCTGTTATGTTTTTTAACCCAATCAAATTTTTAGCCCCAAATTATCTTTTTGAATTACGTCCGGCCGTAAGTGGGTGGGCACTCAAGGCTATGTTGATTCTATTTGTGGTATTTTGCGTGGCGGGAATAATTATCAAAATAGCGCAAAAAATAAGAAAGGTAGAAAGTATTGAGGCAAAACTACTCCATAAATATTTTGCCTGCTTTCTGACTATGGGAATAATAGGGTTAATCCTCACTTGGTTAAGATATGAGACGGTTTATATCCTGGCTTCAAGAATTTGGCTGTTAATCTGGCTAGTTGCCCTTGTAATTTGGTTAGTGATGATAATTAGATATCAATACAAAGTCGTGCCAATAGCCAAGAAGCGACTCGAGCAGAAGAAACTTTTTGCTAAGTATCTGCCCAAGAAAAAATAGTTGTAAAATAATTTTAATTTATATATTAAGAATAATAAGAGATAACTATGGAATCGAAACAGAAAAAAGGATTGGGATTTTTTGATAAGTTCAAAAGATCATCACAAATATTCGCCATGAAGCAGATTGTGAAAATATTACCAATGCTATCCAAAAAGAATTTGGTCACATTGATGGATCTTTATGGGAAGATCGCCAAAGGAGATAATAAGAAGGTGATTGTGGGGCTCAAGAACATGCTGGAGACGACGCCGGCCGGGGATATGATTATTCGAGGCCTCAAATTGGTCAATCCTAAATGCCGTGACAAAATTGCCACAACCTTAATTGGCGATGGCATTCTCATGAGAGATGAGAAGAGGAAGAAGATTGAGGCTGAAGGTGGAACGGTTCCCTTTACAGTTTTGATTTCACCGACCATGAGATGCAATCTCAAATGCACTGGTTGTTATGCTTATAACTATTCCAAAGAAGATGATTTGCCGTATGAAGTGCTCGATCGCATAGTCACTGAGGCTGAAGAAATGGGCGTGGCCTTCATTACCATGCTGGGAGGAGAACCGTTGATGTTGGAAGATTTATTTAAGTTATTTGAGTCGCATCAGAATATGTATTTTCAATTTTATAGCAATGGGACACTACTAACCGAAGAAGTAGCCAAAAAATTAGCCAAGTTGGGAAATGTGGCGGTGATGCTTAGCATCGAAGGATTTAAGAAAGAGACAGACGCCAGGCGCGGTGAAGGCATATATGAGAGAGTGCTTAAGGCCATGGATATTTTGAGGAAAGAGGGCGTGCCATTTGGTTATTCGGCGGCCGTCACCAGTCTTAATGAGCCGGTCATTGCCAGTGATGAATTTATTGATCTGATGGTGGAGAAAGGCGCTATCATCGGTTGGTATTTTCTCTATATGCCGGTGGGCAAGGATCCTGATTTGAGTTTGATGCCGACGCCTGAGCAAAGGGTACATTTATTGGAATTCGATAAGCATGCCAGGGCCACTAAGCAGATGTTTATCGTGGATTTCTGGAATGACGCGCCTTTTGTGGGTGGTTGTATTGCTGGTAAGTTCTATATTCATATTACTTCCAAGGGCGATGTCGAGCCTTGCATCTTTACTCACTTAGCTCAAGATAATATCAAAGAAAAATCGCTTCGAGAAGTGATGGAATCAGAATATTTTAAGAAGTTGCGTTCCCTGCAACCCTATGATGATAATTTGTATTTGCCTTGCCAATGGATTGATCATCCTGAGGTTAGTAGGAAATTAAGTAAGGAATTGAATCTTAAGGTAACCCATCCGGGCGCTGACGATATTTTGGTCAGAGAGGATTTGAAAGAGGGAATTGACAAGTATAGCGCCAAAGTGCATGAGCTCTACGGACAGAAGTGGCAGGATGATTTCCATGGCGTGCCTCCAGGAACAAAGCCGTCTGAAGAGAAGAAATAAGAAGCAAAAATATTTAATGGAGGGAAGTAAAATAAAAATAGGAAAATACGGAGAAGGTTTGGCTTCAGATTTTTTGATAAGACAAGGAGCTAGAATTATAGAAAAAAATTATTACACTAGATATGGTGAAATAGATCTCATCGCTTTCATGGGCGATGAGATTTTGTTTGTGGAAGTGAAAACCAGGACGGGGAGTGGTTATGGCTATCCAGAGCAAGCTATAAATTATTTCAAGGTGAAGCACTTATATAAGGCGATTGATAAATATTTGGATAGGAAGCATTTGAATAATTTTTGGCGGTTGGACGGGATTAGTGTGGAGGTTGATCGTGTCCAAAAGACGGCAAAAATTCGGTGGTTTAAGGATGTGGGGAGAAATTTCTAGATTTGGGCTTGACATAAGTCATGCGATATGCTATCATGATAGTAGATATGGCAGCCAAGACGGCTGTCATTTTTCAAAAATAAAATAATACTATGGCACAATCACCCATACAAGCAGCAATCCAATTAATTTGCCAAGAAAAAAATCTTTCTGAGGAATCAGTTTTGCGAACCATCGAATCAGCGCTGGCTGCGGCTTATCGCAAGGATTTCGGTAATAAAATGCAAAATATTATAGTTAATTTCGACCCCAAGACTGGCGGTTTGAAAGTTTTCGATGTGAAAACAGTAGTTGAAGATTTGCCTGAAGATTTTGTGGAGGAAGCAGTGGAGGAAGAGATTAGATATAGAACTACGCAGACCAACGATAGATTGGAATCGGCTGTAGTTGAGGATGGCGAAGAAGCCCCAAGGAAATTCAATCCTCGCACAGAAATTCAAATCAAGGATGCCAAAGAATTAGATAAGAAGCATAAATTAGGCGAAGAAATTGTGACACCCCTTGATGTTCCTGGAGAATTTGGCAGAATGGCTGCTCAGACAGCCAAGCAAGTTATAATCCAAAAAATTAGAGAAGAAGAAAGGCAGAATACTTTCGAAGAATATAAAGCGCTCGAGCATCAGGTAATTAATGGCACAATACAGAGACGCGAAGGCCGGAATATTCTGGTCGATTTGACTCATGGTACGGCTATTATGCCCATGGAAGATCAAGTGGAAAGAGAAAGGTATAGTATGGGCAATAGAATGAGATTTTATATCAAATCAGTCGAACAAACCGGAAGAGGACCGCAGATTATAGTTTCCAGAAGTCATACGGATATTGTCAAAGGAATTTTTGAATCAGAAATTCCAGAAATTGCCAATGGATTAATTGAAATTAAATCTATCGCTCGAGAAGCGGGATCGAGGTCAAAGGTGGCGATTACTACCAACGATGAAAGCATTGATCCAATAGGATCGTGTGTGGGACAACGCGGATCAAGAATTCAAACAATTATTAGCGAGTTAAATAGTGAAAAAGTTGATATAATTCTTTGGGATGAAAATCCTGCCAAGTTTATCACTAATTCTTTGTCACCGGCCAAAGTGGCGGATGTAGAGATTAAGAAAGATAGTGAAGAAAAGACGGCTATCGTGAAAGTGAAGGAAGATCAATTGTCTCTGGCTATTGGTCGTGGAGGACAGAATGTGCGTTTGGCTTCTAAGTTAACTGGCTGGAAAATTGATATTGTCGGTGATGGTGGTAAAGTGGTTGTTGATGGAGAAGGTGAAGAAACTCCAGCAGAAGCTGAAACAGCAGAGGAAGAAGAGACAAAAGAGGAAGTTGCTGAATAAAAAAATATTATAAAAAAGTGAGCCTAGGGCTCACTTTTTTTGATTGAATTTCCAAACTAGCCAAGTAATAATTAAGATTAGAAAGACTATAATAGCTGAGAAATATTTCCAGGCTTGTGATTTAGTATTTTCGGCAGAGGTGCTGGTGGCAAAATCTCCTTTTACATCTCCGATTTTGACAATATCACCGATATAGCGTGGAAGCAGTCTATATCCACCGCTAGCATTAGAAACAATTCCAGTTACCTCAATATTATCGCCCGGCTTGATATTTAAATCTTTCACAGTGATGCCCGTTGAGGCTTTGAGATAAATTTTGGCTTCTTCGGAGCCGTCATCAAGATAAATATAACTGCCCTTAACTTCCAAAACCTCGCCTTTTATTTTGGCGAGCGATCCGACCATTTCTTCACCTACTTCGGAAGTTGATATTTGATGGATTTCTGGAGTTTGCCCTTGGCTGATAATTTTTATATCACTTTGTCCTGTTATTTTTATTCTTCTTTCTCCGCTGGCTTCCGATAATACCCCGTTTACTTCGATGGTATCACCGACTTTGAGAGTGGGAAAATCTTTTTTATTGCAATATATTTGAATACCAGAGCCAGCGAGATAAAATATTTGAGTTCCTAGTATTCCCGGTTCAAC
The DNA here is from genome assembly GCA_903863425.1 of Candidatus Buchananbacteria bacterium. Classification (GTDB taxonomy): domain Bacteria; phylum Patescibacteriota; class Patescibacteriia; order 2-01-FULL-39-33; family 2-01-FULL-39-33; genus CAIPBY01. The sequence goes on from CAIPBY010000087.1 coordinate 6,936, forward strand.
AGAGATGATTCCCTGAGTAATTACTTTACTATCAAGCGCTAGACTGGAAATATTTTCTAAATCAATTTTTTGTGCTGGAGCAGTTACTTTGGTAACTTTGACAGTAGTGGTTTTGGTGGTGGTTTTCTTTGTTGAAGCTGTTGGACTAGTTGTGTCTTGATTAGAATCATCAGGAGTATCGCCTTCAGATGTGGAAGATGAAATAATATTTTCTGTTCCTGGTGTGGGCATGGAAGTCCAGGAGAAGACCCCTTTCTCGTTTCGGCTGTAGGAATAATCTTTTTCGACCGGTCCTTTGTATTCCACTAGATCAATCAATTTTTCATCTGGCGAATATAATTTGACGGCTTCTACACCGCTGTTGTTGAGCGCGATTTTGGATTGAGCTCTCTTTATAAGAAGTAAGCTACTACTGGCAATAGTGGTTGAGGCAGGATTATTAAGCGGAAGATTATATCTATTGGTGCTATTATCACCTAGAATCCAGCCAGCCAAATCCACGGAAGAAGTTGAAAGATTTTTGAGCTCTATGAATTCATTATTTGTTTCGTCTACGGATGGGCGAGGCAAGATTTCGTTGATAATGATTTTGTCAGAATATTTGAGCGTAGTGGTTGGGGTGGTTGTTGGGGTGGTCGTGGCATCTGTTTTTAGGGTTTCTTGCTTTGGTGCAGTATAGCTTCCTCCGCCAGAGGATGATGACTTGGGCGTGATGGTGTTGGGCAGGCCTGCGGTGGGCGTGATGGTTATACTAAAATCAATTTTATCATTGTTTGTACTTAAGCCATCTATATTTCGCGCGGTGGCATTATTGTCATCGACAGCTGGCGCATTATCGGAGGTATTACCATCATCCCAAACACCGTAAGATATTTGATCAATAATGTTGTTAAGTGTATCTTTCAAAATAATCAAATCACCAGTATTATTTAAGTTACCTTCAATACTATAAACAACAAAATAATCATTTGGCTCAAGTAGGGTGGTTGTGGTGGCAAGAGTAGTGGTTTTCCCAGATCCCTCATTAACATACCAGCCGTTTAGATCGATAGTTGAAGAAGTATTATTATAGAATTCAATCCATTCAGGACTGCTGGAAGTCGGTCCGGAAAGGAATTCATTGATGACTATATTGTGGAGTGAGTAAGCAGTAGAAGATGGAGTCGAGGTGGTTTCTATGATTGGTAGGATATCAATCGATGAGGTGGCAGTGGAGCTGGCTTCATCGCTGTCCGTGACCGTAAGTGATACCAGGTATATTCCGGCGCCCGTGAATGCATGTTGGACAATTTGCTCTATACTACTAGAAGCGTCTCCGAAATCCCAATAGTAATTCAAATTATTATTTTCTTCATCAGTTGAACTGCTGGCATCAAAAGTAATTGATTCATCTAATGTGACCGTGGAAGAGCTGATTTTTATTATTGCCACGGGAGGAATATTAGGGGAAGGGGAAAGAGAATTGTGTGGATTTGATAGAGAGTAAAAGTTATTGAAATTTAATGAAAAGTAGCCATTTATTAATTCTCTTCCCATGCTTTTGCCTGCTGACGGCCCACTATTTATGGCAACTTCGTCAATAGTAGTGCTTGCACTATCAATAAGCCTAATGGTGTTATTTGATGATATGGAATATGAACTGCTGGAGCTGTAATAGGATACATCAGGAGTTGTTGTGCCGGTATAATTAATATTAGCTATTAATAAATATTGTTTTGATTTAATGGTGATTCCGTTAAAAGTCCATAAATCAAAAGTTGAGCTTGTTTGTGTAAGTTTTCTGATTTTCCAGTCAGTCAGATCAATATCTGACGGTGTTTGATTATAGATTTCAATGAATTCATCGGTGGTAGATGTTAGGCCGGCAACTTGTATTTGGGTAATCAATACTTGATTGGGTTGATTAGCCGCTTTCACCGAAAAACTTAGCCAACAAAAAATCCCTATCAAAATAATGACAGAGAAAAATAGATGATCCCTCCTGATCATGTGATTGAATTTATTTATTAATATTCTAATTATAGCAAAAATTTAAATTGACAAAAAGAGGGATTTTAATTATGATAAAGAGGAATTAAATATATTTTTAGCCTTGGTGGTGAAATTGGTATACACGCCAGCCTTAGGAGCTGGTGGGGCAACCCATGGGAGTTCGAGTCTCCCCCAAGGCATTTTGAGATAAAATAGCATGAGAGTTTTTACCCTGTCTTCATGACAGGGCAAGTCTCTCTCTGGGCATAAATAATTAAATATATACTCCAAAATTTACGACTACGAAAATTACAAGAGAATTTATATCAACTGTATTTGTTGTTAAAAACGGAAAGGTTTTGATGACCTGGAATAATAAGATTAATAATTGGATTCCTATCGGAGGGCACATTGAATCAAATGAGCTTCCTTGTGATTCAGTTATTCGAGAGGCAAAAGAGGAATCTGGGTTGGATATAGAAATAATTTCTCCGCTTAATGGATCAGGAACAGCGAATTTAGCTCAACCAGCTCATATCCATCTAGATCACATAAAAGATGATCACAAACACATTAATCTTATTTACTTTGGTATTGTAAAAGATGGGGAATGTTTTGAACTAGATGATGAAGGAAAAGAGTTGAGGTGGTTTTCTAAAGAGGAATTAGAAAAAGAGAATTTGTTACCAAATATAAAAGAATGGGCCATTAAATCCCTAAATCTGCTTGGTGAGAAATATTGATAGTTTAAGCTTATAAGTTAACCGGTTAACCCCGGTCTTTTATTTTGTCTGTTTTTATGCTAAGTTCTTGGCAGTCCTGTCTATGTAGTGTAGAGGTTTTTAACCTTTGGCATAAGCGTAAGTAAAGAGGAGAATGCACATGTGGAGAAGGGTATTACCGAATTTGATTACGTCTGTAAGAATTCCGGCAGCGTTTTCGATTGTCCCGTTGCTGTGCATGGATCTGCAACAATGGGATGCCATGCTCACGCAGGAAGTAGGAATGATCTTGGCTTTCGTGGTCATGGTCATCGCCTGGCTCACTGATTGGGCCGATGGTGCGGTCGCCAGGAGCAAGTATGGTGAAGTCACAGAATTCGGAAAGTGGTTTGATCCGGTTTGTGATTCGATTTTTCACTTGCTGGCATTTCTGGCTTTTTTTCTCAACGGTTGGATGCCACTTTTGTTTCTGGTTATTGTGGCTATTCGCGAGACGGAGAGCTATGCTTATCGGATTTTAATGTGGCTGTACGGTTTGGAGTTGGGAGCCAGGAGGAGTGGTAAGCAGAAGACGGTGATCTATGTGGTCGTCCAGTTATCTGTTGTATTGGCGTATATAGCGTTCCCATACGCGGGAATGTCGTATCGCACAATATGGTGGATTACTTTGCCAATTTTTGCATCGACGGTTGGTGTGGCTACCTGGTCGGGAATGGACTATGCATGTCATGGTCACCGTGAGGTGCAAAAAGCCAGGAGGGAATGGTGGGTCTTGTGAACGGCACAAGGATTATCATTATGAATGTGATTGGGGGCTTAGCTTTGGCGGCCCCCTCTTTTAATTGTTTTAATTATATGGTATTACTAAGAATGTAAGTTTGGTACGTTCAATAACGGCACCGCAGAGCGGTTTGCCAATGGGAGAAGGATATGCGTTTTTTGAGTTCGGTCATGAGATGGTTTCTCGGTCTTTTCTGTGTACCTCAAACGCAAGAGAAAGCGGAGGTACCGGGTTTGCCATCAAGCGAGATAAAGAGGCGTATGGGTCTCGCTAGAAATTTACGAGAGCTGAGAGCGAGGCTTCGTGAACAAGACGAAAATGATTTTGGGCCCATAACCGTGGACCACAACATCGGAGGAGACTCGGTTTCGTCTAAGGTGCGTTGTATTATGAGTCGACTAAAAGCCTCCAAAATACAAGTTGTTATAGCTTATTTTGATGACGTGGGTTTTCTTGACTGTGATGTTTTTCATGGCAATCTAACATCCGCGGAAGGTGCGGAAAAGTGGATTGGCGCGCTGTTGGAGCAGTCGGGGATAGACGAAGAGTCCGCACATACGCTCGAGGTGCGTGAAAGAGGTGGTTACGCCTGCATCATAACCAGCAGCAGAAAAACGGGCAGAAGGCTAGACATCTACTTTCGGTAGCCACGTCCATTCTGTCAGTATCCATCGTTTGTGTCTACGAGGGTCAGTCCAGTCGCTGAATTGAGCCCTCTTTTATTTTTTAATGATTTTTTCTGTATATTAAGGTATAATTAAAATAATCATTTAACCATTTACAATTATATGCCCCCAGTAATTCAAAATTTAAGCGAAACTGCCAAAAAGAAAATTGAGAAAACTAAAGAATTGAGATTGGAAGTGTTGCAGAAAATGTCAGATTTGGCTACGGCCGGATTCGGCTTGGTAGCCGCCTTGGCTTGGAATGATGCCATCAAAGGCGCTTTTGATAAGTTTCTGCCATCAGGAAGCGGGCTAATTGCCCAATTCTTGTATGCTATACTGGTTACGGTCATAGTTGTCTGGATTACCATGAAATTAGGAAAATTAGTAAATTTAGCAAAAGATAAGACGGAAAAATAATTCTTAGCTAATTCTTGACAAAAATATTAAAAAAGAATATAATAATAATGTTCTTTTGAATTCAGATTTTGGGAGTATTATCCACAGATTCTTGACATGCTACGTCCTGGACAAAACTCAAATAATCAGATAGAATAATTAAGCTCACATATGAACACCATATACTTTTCAATAAGCGACAATTCTCCAACCAGGTAGGAATTTTTTGTAAGTATGCACCGCTGGAGAATCAAGCGGTTTTTTTAACGCCAAAATTGGTTTTTAGAACGGCATTCGAGAACAATTTATCGATTGAATTCTGAAAGTCAAAAAGATTATTCTGAGATGAGAGGACAAGAACTTTGACAATTTGATTATATATTAGGGTATAGTCTTGTCTCTTTGACGAAGACAAGACTACAAAAAGCAATTTTGTATTTTTATTTAAAAAGTAGAATCGTAATTATAATTCTTGTGATTAAATACTAAGTGCAAATGGTGGATGCCTAGACATCAAAAGACGATGAAGGACGTAGCAACCTGCGAAAAGTCTCGGGGAGGTGGTAAGCAACCTTTGATCCGGGAATCTCCGAATGGGGAAACCCTTCCTGTTGAAGGCAGGAAATCCATAACTGAATACATAGGTTATGTGAAGACAACCCGGTGAAGTGAAACATCTCAGTAGCCGGAGGAAAAGAAAAAATTAATGTCTGTAGATTTATTCCCCTCTTAAGGGTAATAAATCTGTAGACTGTATTCCGTGAGTAGTGGCGAGCGAAAGCGGAGCAGCCTAAACCCTAGCAGTGTAGTATTATTGAAGGATATCCTTTCGGGGGTATTTGTAGATGGTGCTTAAAGGTGTATGCCGTTGCTGTTAGGGGGTTGAAGATTAAGACGTTTATTGCCATACAGCAGTGACGCAAATGATATTTCTTCCCTAGTGGAATGATCTGGAAAGGTCAGCCAAAGAGGGTGAAAGTCCCGTACGTGAAAGGGGTTATATCTTTGTGGTTTTAATTCTAGAGTACTACAGAACTCGAGAAATTCTGTAGGAAGCAGCCGTGACTATGCGGTAAGGCTAAATACTTTTGATGATCGATAGTGAACAAGTACCGTGAGGGAAAGGTGAAAAGCAGCCCGGTGAGGGCGATGAAATAGTATCTGAAACCATTTGCATACAATGAGTCGGAGCTTCGCAGCAATGCGGGGTGACGGCGTTCCTATTGAAGAATGAGCCAACGAGTTTATTCTACGTTGTTTGTTTAATCCCGACAGGGAGAAGGCAAAGTGAAAGCGAGGCTTAATAGGCCGTATAACAGCGTGGATAAGACCCGAAACCGGGTGAGCTAACCATGACCAGGGTGAACCTGATGTAACAATCAGGGGAGGCCCGAACCCACTTGCCGTGCAACACAAGGGGATGAGTTGTGGTTAGGGGAGAAATTCCAATCGAACTCGGTAATAGCTGGTTCTCCTCGAAATAGCTTTAGGGCTAGCTTTGAGAATAGGCCTAGGGGTAGAGCACTGAATGAGAACGGGTCCGCAAGGATACTTTTTTCAATCAAACTCCGAATACTAGGTACCTTTATCTCAGAAGTCAGACTATGGGGGCTAAGCTCCATCAGTCAAAAGGGAAACAGCCCAGATCGCCATCTAAGGTCCCTAAATCTACGTTAAGTGTAAAAGGCGGTATCATGACTCCGACAACCAGGAGGTTGGCTTAGAAGCAGCCATCCTTTAAAGATAGCGTAACAGCTCACTGGTCAAGTTGTCTTGCGCCGAAAATGTAACGGGGCTAAACGTAGTACCGAAGATGCGAATCCTTCGTCAATCCTAGTTTGTTTTTATTGTTAAAGACAACCAAGGATTGACGAGGGGTGGTAGAGGAGTGTTCTAAGCGGGATGAAGCCGTATCCGAGAGGAGCGGTGGACAGCTTGGAAGCAAGAATGTTGGCATAAGTAGCAAGAATCTGGATGAGAATTCCAGACACCGTAAACCCGAGGTTTCCTGGGCAACGAGAATCGACCCAGGGTTAGTCGGTCCTAAGGCGAGGCCGAAAGGCGTAGTCGATGGAAGAGCAGGTTAATATTCCTGCACTACCTTAGTTTTTCGATGGAGTGACGCATTGTCAGAGATTAGGCGATATTTGGTTTATGTCGCTCCTGGCCAGAAGCGTGGTGGATAGGCAAATCCGTTCACCATTAAGCGCCAAGGTTGGGAAAAGGGGAAGCCGCAAGGTGGATCCAATCTAGTTGACGCTGGTGCCAAGAAAAACTTCTAGAGCTAAGGCTAAGGTAACCGTACTTAAACCGACACAGGTGGGTGAGGCGAGTAGCCTAAGGTGTACGAGAGAAACTTTGTTAAGGAACTCGGCAAAAAATCGGCCGTAACTTCGGAATAAGGCCTCCCCTCGCAAGAGGGGCGCAGCTAAAGATTTCAAGCGACTGTTTATCAAAAACTTAGGTCCCTGCTAAACCGCAAGGTGATGTATAGGGGCTGATGCCTGGCCAGTGTCTGAACGTTAAAGGGAGAGGTCATCCGATTTATCGGGGCAGCCTTGAACTGAAGCGCAGATGAACGCCGGCGGTAACTATAACCGTCCTAAGGTTTTGCTTTTATGAAAATGAAAGCAAAAGGACTGGGACGGTTGTAAAAAATTCGTTGCCTCTTTTCATAGTAATATGAAAGTGGTCCTAAAATATTTAGCTATATGCTGGAAAGTTGGTGAGATAATTATTTATACGGTATAATGTTACCATAGTAATAAAATTAATTATTATGCCAAACAATCAGCAGGAAAGACTAAAAATCGATAATTGGATAGTTGGATTTACCGATGGGGAAGGATGTTTCTCGGTTAGTATTATAAAAAATTCAACTACCAAATCTGGATGGCAAATATTCCCTGAATTTGTCATTACGCAAGGTGAGAAAAGTTTATCGGCCCTTGAAATGATTCAAAAACATCTCGGGTGCGGTAAGATTTATGTTAATCGTCGAAAGGACAATCATAAAGAAAACTTGCATCGTTATTGCGTAAGATCAATTAAGGAATTGTCAGAAATAATCGTACCATTTTTTACAAAAAACAGATTAAGGACAGCCAAAGTTGATGATTTTAAAAAATTTGTCAAAATAATTGATAAATTAAAAAATCAAAAACATTTAGTAAAAAATGGAATGAGAGACATTGCTCGAATAATTGAGCAAATGAATCGTAAAACACCAGCTAGATTTTTAGAATCCTCAGAGACTGCACGCTAAACTCCTATGAAAATAGGATGAAGATATAGTCCAAACGCCAAAAGGAGCGTAGAGCGAAATTCCTTGTCGGGTAAGTTCCGACCCGCACGAATGGCATAACGACTTGAAAACTGTCTCAACAAAGTACTCGGCGAAATTGCAAGTGTCGTGAAGATGCGACATACCCGTGGTTAGACGAAAAGACCCCGTGAAGCTTTACTACAATTTGGTATTGGGTTACGTCATAACATGTTTAGAATAGGTGGGAGCCCAAAAGGCGCCAGTGAAATACCACCCTTGTTATGTTGTAATCCTAACTTATTCCCATGAATCTGGGAAAAGGACAGTATCTGATGGGTAGTTTAACTGGGGCGGTTGCCTCCCAAAATGTAACGGAGGCGTTTACAAAGGTTGGCTAGCTCCGGATGGAAATCGGAGTGATAGTGTAAAAGCACAAGCCAGCTTTACTGCGAGACCTGCAAGTCCAGCAGTTACGAAAGTAGAATTTAGTGATCCGACCGTACGAAGTAGGACGGCGGAAGCTCAACGGATAAAAGCTACTCCGGGGATAACAGGCTGGTCTCCCCCAAGAGTCCACATCGACGGGGAGGTTCGGCACCTCGATGTCGGCTCGTCCTATCCTGGAGCTGGAGAAGGTTCCAAGGGTTTGGCTGTTCGCCAATTAAAAGGGCACGCGAGCTGGGTTCAGAACGTCGTGAGACAGTTCGGTCTCCTATCTACCATGGGCGTCAAAATTTGAGGGGTCCGTTTTCTAGTACGAGAGGACCGAAAACGACGAACCTCTAGTGTACCTGCTGTCCTGCCAAGGGCACCGCAGGGTAGCTATGTTCGGTTTAGATAAACGCTGAAAGCATATAAGCGTGAAACTGTCCCCAAGATTAGATTTTATTGGTCACTTATAGACGATGAGTTTGATAGGCTTCAGGTGTAAGCACAGTAATGTGTTCAGCCGAGGAGTACTAATGACTACATTTAATCACAAGAATTGTGATTGCGATAATTGCTTACTCGATATATAATCAAATTGTTAGAGTTTTTTCTGGAAAATTAAAATTTGAATGCAGAGTCTGGGTGCTTCTAGCGGAGAGGTCACACCTGATCCCTTCCCGAACTCAGAAGTTAAGCTCTCTAGCGCTGATGATACTCTTTATTGGGGAAAGTAAGCCAGCGCCCGGACCTTGCATTTAAATACGCATCAAAAAAGCATCCGATGAGGATGATTTTTTGTTTTATCTTGACTAAATTTACTAAATAATATATACTATACTTTGCCGTTGTCCTCAGTATGGTGACGGTAAATCCATCTTGAGAGGAGGTGATAAGATGGCCGATTTATTGAAGGAAAAGACGGGCAAGGAAAAGCCCAAGGAACCATGTCATCCCACGCCGGGAGCCGGACTCTAGGGTACGCCCCTTGAGCCCATCCCAGTGGGACGAAGCATCCATGATGTTTTTGTCCCACTGGCGATTTTTATTTTATTAAAAATCTAAATTCTGTTAAAATTAATTAATAACAAAAATAATATTATTTAGATGGCTTCAAAAGTTTTTTCGGCAGTAGTAGTCGGATTAGACTGCGAGCTGGTGGAGGTAGAAGCTGATAATTCCCCGCACGGACAGTTGGGAATTTTTATTGTCGGACTTCCAGACAAAGCAGTTGATGAATCCAAGAGTAGAGTCAGGAGCGCGGTCAAGAATTCAGAGCTGGAATTTCCTCGTGGTAATGTGACAATAAATTTGGCTCCGGCCGATATTCGCAAGGCCGGCACTTATTATGATTTGCCAATTGCTCTCGCCTGTCTAATTCAATCAGATCAAATTGATATCTCCAGTATTGCCAGTGATTGTGTTTTTGTGGGAGAACTTTCTCTTGAGGGAAAACTTCGCCCGGTCAATGGGGTCCTTTCTATTGCCTTGATGTGTCGGAAGAAAAATATTAAAAATTTATTTGTACCTATGGCTAATGCGCGTGAGGCTAAATTAGTAAGCGATATTAATGTCTACGGCGTGGAAAATTTACTTCAATTAGTAAATCATTTCAGGAAAGAAAATGAAATGTTACCCTTTGAGCCATTGGAAGAATATGGTGATGAATTTGAATATTTTCCTTTGGATATGTCTCATATTCGAGGGCAGGAGCAGGCTAAGCGGGCGCTAGAGATTGCGGCTGCCGGCTCGCACAATTTGCTTATGTCTGGTCCTCCTGGATCAGGAAAAACCATGCTCGCCAAAGCGTTGCCCTCGATTCTACCGAAAATGACCATGGTGGAGAGTTTGGAAGTAACTAAGATTTATAGCTCGGCCGGTCTCTTGTCGCGTGACCAACCACTTATGTCCACCAGACCTTTTCGAAGCCCACACCATACGGCCTCGGGAATTTCACTTGTCGGCGGAGGCGCCTGGCCAAAACCAGGAGAAGTGTCTCTGGCACATAGAGGACTATTGTTTCTTGATGAATTTTTGGAATTTCCCAAGATGGTTTTGGAAAATTTACGGCAACCACTGGAAGACGGAATTATTTCTGTCTCGCGGGCATCAGGCACTATCAAATTTCCAGCCAAGTTTATGTTGGCCGCCGCCATGAATCCTTGTCCTTGTGGATTCCTTAATGATCCGGGACGAGAGTGTAGCTGTTTGCAGACTCAAATTATCAAATATCAACGAAAGGCCTCGGGACCGCTTCTCGACAGGATAGATATTCATTTGGAAGTGCCAAGAGTGGAACTAGATAAGTTGGAAGGCGAGAATTTTTCTGAATCATCACTTACCATCCGCGAAAGAGTGCAGAATGCCAGAAATATTCAAAGTGAAAGATTTAAAGCAGAGCGGATAATCGATAATTCGGAAATGAGTTCGGAGCAAGTTAAGAAATATTGCCAGATGAATGAAGGCGCCAAGACATTGCTTAATCAGGCAGCCGTGAAATTGCGTTTGTCGGCGAGGGCGTATTTTCGAGTATTGAAGTTGGCCAGGACCATTGCGGATTTAGCAGAAAGTGAAATTATTATGCCGGATCATCTGGCGGAGAGCTTACAATATCGGCCGAAAATTGAATAAAAATAAAAATCCGCCTTCCACATCACGGGTGGTTGGCGGTTTAGTGCTTGATGACATATTCGTGCTTCCTGCCGCAGAGGTGGCAGGTGAGCGAGACTGAGGTCTCGGTGACTTCGGCGCCCAGAGTACTTTGTTTGGTTTTGCAATCTTGACAGACGAAACGCAGGAGATGACTATTTATGTCTTTATCCTCATCTTCCGCTCCGCTGCCGTTTTCCTCTTTACCGCCAACCGAATGGTCGCGTCCGCAACGGCAACTGATAATTGCCTTATGCGTTTCAGCTTCCTTTGGATCGGTGGCTATGCGTGTATTGTATCGTCCGGTTCGAAGTTCCGAATCACAATGCAGGCATAGGAGAGTGATTGAATGCAGTGTGGACAATTCGTTGTCCATAATTTAGAATTCCTTTCCTGGTTGTACTTAGGTTTTTGTACAAACGATTCATATTAATCTAGCAAATTTTGGCTATAATGTCAATAGTTGGAGGTGCATAGGTTGACTTATGTCTCCAAGAGTATATTATATATAGTATAATTAAACCATAAATAACAAAAAATATGAGTGAAGTTATTTTAGATGATTCAAATTTTGAATCAGAAGTTATTAAAAGCGACAAGGTGGTTTTGGTGGATTTTTTTGCCACCTGGTGCGGTCCGTGCCGGATGCAGGGTCCGATTGTGGAAGAAATAGAGAAAGAAATTGGTGACAAGGCCAAAATTGGCAAGATGGATATTGACGGAAATCCTGTGACAGCTCAAAAATTTGGCATTATGTCTATTCCCACAATTATTATTTTCAAAGGCGGACAGGCATTGAAGACTTTAGTTGGATTGCAAGATAAGCAGACTCTTCTTGATGAAATAAATAAGTTAGTTTAATATGGAAAATATTTATGATGTAATAATTGTCGGAGCTGGTCCAGCCGGGTTGACCTCGGCCGTATATTCCGCGAGAAGACAAATGAAGACTTTAGTTATCGCCAAGAGTTTGGGAGGACAAGCGGCTTTGGCCAATGAAGTGGAGAATTGGCCGGGGATAGAAAATATTTCCGGATTTGAATTAATGAATAATTTCAAGGCACAGGCGGATAAGTTAAAAATAGAATTTAATTTCAATGAAGTTTTGAATATAAGTAAATCCGGAGATGATTTTGTGGTAAAAACCAACAAAGATGAATTTAAGACTAAATCAGTGATTCTTTCTTTCGGTCTCACTCCTCGTGATTTGGGAGTTCCGGGAGAAGAAAAATTAAAAGGAAGAGGCGTAACTTATTGTGCGATTTGCGATGGGCCTCTGTACAAGGGAAAAACCGTGGCTGTGGTGGGTGGAGGAAATTCGGCGTTAGAATCCGCAGAATATATGTCGAAACTAGCTAAGCAAGTGTATTTACTAAGCAATTCTGATAAATTTGGCGCAGACCCGATTTTAATTGAAGGAGTACAAAAAATAGAAAATATTGAAGTAATGTGTTTTTCTCAAATTAAGGAGATTAAAGGGGAAAATAAAGTAGAATCTATCGTAGTAGCAGATCCTCGTGATGAAAGTAAAAATAAAGAAATAAAATTGGACGGAGTTTTCGTGGAAGCTGGGCATCAAGCCAAAACCGGTTGGCTTAAGGGCACGGTTGATTTGAATGATAAGGGAGAGATTGTAACTAATCGTGACTGTGAAACATCAAGCCCGGGAATTTTTGCTGCCGGTGATTGCACGGATACAATTTATAAGCAAATAGTGATTGCATCTGGGGAAGGCGCCAAGGCCGCTTTACAGGCCTATAAATATGTGGTGGCCAAGGCGGGCGGATATATGAAACCGGATTGGGGCAAGTGCAAGACGGTTAATGGAGGAGAAGAAAAGATGAAATTACAGTAATATATAAATTCAAAAAATTCCACTGAAGCGGAATTTTTTGTTTTAGAAATCAGGATTTAGAAATTTTTATTTTTTATCTTATATAACTTAACGGATTTACCATGGAGCCATTAATCCTAACTTCAAAGTGAAGATGAGGCCCGGTGGATCGCCCGGTCGATCCTTCATTAGCAATCACTTCTCCTTTTTCTACCCTATCGCCGGCGGAAACCATAATTTTGCTCAAGTGGCCGTAGAGGGTTTCCCTGCCTCCGCCATGATTGATAATAACATTGTAACCGTATCCGGTTCGGCCATATTGGACTCTTTCTACAACACCGCTGTCTGCGGCGCGAACAGGCGTACCCCAAGGGCAGGCGATGTCAACTCCGGTATGTATCCAACCTCTGAAATATTGACTAATTCTTTGACATCCATTAGGCCAAGTCATTCTACCTCCGCTGGAGACTGGAATATCGCTATTGTCTACGCGGACAGTTGTGGATTTTCCAGTTTGATTGTTGTAGGCGGTCCCTGATCTGGTGGCAGGCTTGAGTGTGTAGATAATTCTTCCTCCAGGAACCATAATAGTTTCGCCTGCTTTCAGTCCACCATTTTCAATATTATTAAACTCATTAATTGTTTGTTCAGAGGCGCCATACAATTTGGCTATCTTGGATACAGTATCGCCTCGAGCTATTTTGTGAAGCACGCCAGAAATTGGAGGTATGATTAATTTTTGTCCCTCTTTGACATAAGAGGTGGCTGATAAGTTGTTGGCCCATAGAATGGTATTTATGGAAATGCCAAATGAACTAGCGACTTTGCCGATAGTATCTCCTGATTGCACAATATATTCCCTGATAGCTTTACTGCCACCAGCTTTTGATGGTCCGCTGGTGCCTATAATTTCCGGTTTGGATAAATCGGAGCCGTTTTGGGTGGTAGCCAGGCCGATGTTTTGCTGGTCATATAATTGCTGTTCCTGTTGCTGGGATTCGGTAAAGACGTCGCTATCCACTTGAGAATTTTCTCCGAAGTAGCTATAAACTTTTGATTCATCGGTAGCGCTAGTGGTGTCTTGGATCATCGCCGTATCCTCGGCCCCTACCATTTTGAAAATTAAAGCATTTTGGCCGTAGTCTTGATTGTTTCCGGATTGTCTGAAATTGCCTGCTATTACGACGGAAGCAATTATAATTAAGATAATATGAATGAAATATTTGTTGCTGGCTGCCACCTGAACTTTTTCCCAGAAGGTGTCGGCTTTTTTGGAGAGTTTGGTTTTAACCAGAAGATATCTGCCATATAAACGTAGGATGACAGATCGGAAAAATAGATTTTTAATTAATCCCGCTGGCTTGCGGAAAATAGAGAAGAAAAATTTAAACACAATAAACGACGAACCACCGGTTCTTATTAAAAAAGCTAATAACATGGTTATTAGTCTCTTGAGTTTAAGGGTTTTCTTTTTGGGCATTTTATTAGAGACAAGCTCTGTTTTGACGATATTTATTATATAATTTATAGACCCTATTTGTCAATGTTAAATTTTTTAGTTTTATGATAAAGTAGAAGCAGAATAAACTTATTTATGGAGCAATTAGACAGGGCAATTTTATCGACAATCGGATATTTTGATCAGCTTGATTATCCACTTACAGCCATGGAAATACATAAGTGGCTTTTTTCTGATATCAAATGTTCTTTTGAAAATGTTGTGGCTCGTTTGTATCTGTTAGGGAGTAAGATATCTTGCCAAGATGGCTTATATTTTTTATTGGGACGGGAGAAGATATTGGCTACTCGCCATGACAATTATCTATCTTCTATTTTTAAGAATAAAATCGTGCAAAAGTGGTTTGGATATTTGGCACGCGTGCCGTATGTCAAAATGATTGCAGTTTGCAATAATTTCAGTTTTAATAATTTGAAAGAAAGCAGTGATATTGATCTATTTATCGTCGCCAGTTCTGGCAGATTATATTTAGTTAGGTTTTTGCTCACTGCAATTACTAGTGTTTTGGGTTTGCGTCGGCATGATTGGAAAATTGCGAATCGTTTTTGCCTTAGCTTTTATCTGGATGATCAGAATTTAAATTTAGAAAATATTCAGATTTGTCACGAAGATATTTATTTGAAATATTGGATCAATACGGTTTTGCCCGTTTATGATGAGGGTATTTTTCAAGATTTTTGTGCAGAAAACAGTTGGCTGGATGATTCTTTGTCCAATAGATATTCTTATAACCCTGGCTTAAGGAGAAGGATTGAGATTAGAAAGATGTATGGCAAAAAAGCGCTGGAAAAATTTTTGTCTGGCAAGATGGGAGATTGGATTGAGGCAATTTTCAAGAGAATACAGCTGGCCAAGATGTCTCACAACAAGATGAGTCTCTCAAAAGAGAATGATAGCCGTGTAATAATCTCCGATCATATGCTCAAGTTCCATGAAGGTGATAGAAGGCTAGAGTATTTGGAAAAATTTAAGGAATTCATAACCAAAAATGTCCAAGCTTAAAAAAATTTCAGAGTATCTAATTTATTTATTTATTTTCCTGCTACCTTGGCAGACGATATTTATTTTCCAGGAGAAATTTATTAATGGTTTTAAATGGCAACAGGGAACAGGGGCGATATTCGGAACGGAGATTATTTTATGGATTGTTTTGGTGTTTCAACTGGTAATTTTGATTAAAGAGAGAATCAAAAATTTTTCCGCCCAAGGCGGACCCGCCTGGGGCGGGCAATTTTCTAAGACAGATAAGAAAAAGTTGTTTTTGGCTCTGGCAATTTGGGTATTTCTAGCTTGGTCTTTGATTTCTTTGATTTGGTCTTCAGATAAACAGGTTGCTTTTTTGTCTTGGTTCCATTTGATTGAGGTGGTAGCATTATTTTTTATAATAATTAGTAATAAAATTAATTTAAAACGGATTTCTTTTGTGATCATTTTATCTGGTGTGGTGCAATCTTTGCTGGCGATGTGGCAGTTTGCTACTCAAGCGATTTATGCCGATAAGTGGCTGGGAATATCCCAGCATTTGCCGTATCAAGCCGGCGCTTATGTGATAGAAGGCAGTTTTGGCAGATGGTTGCGCGCTTATGGCTCCTTCGCTCATCCCAATATCCTGGCCGGGTTTCTGGCAATATGTTTTTTTTGCTCGATATTCATGTATATAAATCATAAGGGTAAGCCTAGAATATTCTTTCTGATTTGTAATTTGATAATTTCCGTAGGAATATTTTTGAGTTTTTCGCGTGGAGTTTGGTTGGCCGTAATCATTTCGTATTTATTTTGGATTTTTTGGGAAATGAAATCAAGGATAAAGGAAAAGAAAGAAACGAAATATTTATTTGCTTTGTCTTTGGCGTTAGTTTTACTAATCATTTCTTTGGCTATAATTTTCCGGCCGTTACTAATGTCTCGTCTTTCTGGCACGGATCGACTGGAAGTCAAGTCGAATACGCAAAGAGTGAATTCTCTTAAGCAATCATGGCAAATAATTACTGGTCGGGAATCCACGGGTGTAGGAATTGGAAATTATCTTCCGGCCCTTCATCAGCTTGAACCGAATCTGCCAGGTTGGAGCTATGAGCCGGCACATAATATTTATCTATTAATTTGGGCGGAGTTGGGAGGATTCGGTTTGATTATATTTCTAATTATTTATGGTTTGATTATTAACCGCTCTTGGAAGCAGAAAAATTATTTGTTTGTAAGCTTAACTTTATGTCTGGGCATTGCCGGTCTATTTGATCATTATTTCTGGACACAATATGTCGGGTTGGTTTTGTGGTGGTTGAGTTGGGTGTTTTGTTCCCAGTCCGTCATCCCGGAATTATAATGTAATCATTAAAATATCCGGGAACCAGGCCAGGATTTCAAAACCTGGATCCCGGATCTCCGCTCTGCTACGTCCGGGATGACGCCATCTTGACATTTATCTTTAATTTGACTAAAATACAAAAGTAATACAATTAGCACTCATAAATAAGGAGTGCTAATTAGTCTCAAAAGATATAATTAATAATAAACAAAAATATGCAAATTAAGCCAATTGGATTGCGTGTGGCGGTTAAGCCAATCAAGGAAGAAGAAATAACCAAGTCGGGTATAATTTTGCCTGACACAGCCAAAGAGAAGAAAGCCGAAGGTGAAATAATCGCCATCGGAACGGATGTCAAAATTAAAGAATTAGGATTAGTAGTCGGACAGAGAGTGTTATTTGGCAAATATGCTGGCGATGATGTGAAAATGGGTGATGAGGAAATAAAGATTCTCAGTTGCGAGGATGTGTTGGCCGTGATTGAAAATTAAAATTTAAAATTAATTTATAAAAATATGGCAAAACAAATATTATTCAATGAAGAGGCTAGAACAAAATTAAAAAATGGCGTCGATAAGCTAGCTAACGCAGTCAAAGTTACTCTTGGTCCAAAGGGTAGGAATGTGGTGCTCGATAAAGGCTACGGCGCTCCCCAAATCGTCAATGACGGCGTGACTATCGCTAAGGAAATTGAATTAGAAGATAAATTTGAAAATTTGGGAGCAGAATTAATCAAGGAAGTGGCCAGCAAGACCAATGATGTTGCCGGTGATGGCACAACTACAGCTACAGTGCTGGCACAAGCGATTGTGACCGAAGGACTCAAAAATGTAACTGCCGGATCCAATCCGATTATAATTAAAAATGGAATTGATAAAGGCGTCAGAGCCTTAGTAGATGAATTAAAAAATATTTCTAAGCCGATATCTTCTAAAGAAGAGAAACAGCAAGTCGCTTCCATTTCCGCCAATGATGAAACTGTCGGGCAGATTATTGCTGAAGCGCTTGAAGAAGTAGGCAACGAGGGCGTTATTACGGTAGAAGAGGGACAATCATTTGGCGTTGAGAAGGAAATCGTCAAAGGCATGCAATTCGATAAGGGTTATGTGTCTCATTATATGGTGACCAATACCGAAAGGATGGAAGCCGAATATAGTAATGTGTCAGTGCTTATCACAGACAAGAAAATTTCTTCCGTGGCCACTATTCTGCCTTTGCTTGAGAAATTAGCGCAGAGTGGCAAGAAGGATTTGGTTATAATCGCTGATGATGTCGATGGCGAGGCTCTAGCAACATTAGTAGTAAATAAAATCAGAGGAGCTTTCAATGTTTTGGCAGTCAAGGCCCCTGGATTCGGAGATAGAAGAAAAGAAATGTTGCAGGATATTGCGGTTGTTACTGGTGCAACTTTGATTTCTGAAGAAATTGGACTTAAATTAGAAAATGCTGAAATAGAATCACTCGGATTGGCTGGAAAAGTTATTGCCACCAAAGAAAATACTACCATTGTTGATGGCAGTGGCGACAAAGAGGCGATTGAAAAGAGGATTGCTCAAATAGCCAATGAGATTGAATTATCTGACTCTGATTTTGATAAGGATAAATTGAAGGAAAGGCTTGCTAAACTTTCTGGAGGAGTTGCCATCATCAAAGTTGGTGCTGCTACTGAAACAGAAATGAAAGAAAAGAAGCTCAGAATTGAAGATGCCCTGTCAGCAACTAAAGCCGCTATTGAAGAAGGAATCGTGGTTGGCGGTGGTGTAGCTCTGATTAGAGTGGCCAAGGCCCTCAATGATGTCGAAGCGACCGGTGATGAGAAAATCGGCATTGAGATTCTGAAGTTAGCCATCGAAGAACCGCTTAAGCAGATTGCTCAGAATGCGGGATATAACGGCGCAGTGGTAGTCGAGGAAGTGAAGAAGCTCACAGGCAATAATGGATTCAATGCCATGACCGGAGCGTATGAAGATTTGGTGCTTAAAGGTATTATTGATCCGACCAAAGTGACTAGGTCAGCTCTTCAGAATGCGGCTTCAGCGTCATCGATGATTCTTACCACTGAATGTGCAGTGACTGATTTACCGGCCAAGGAATGCTCTCATGATTCTCATGGCGGTGGCATGCCGGGAGGCATGGGCGGATATGGCGGAATGATGTAAAATAAATTTTGGGAAATAAAAAGAGCCGAGAATATATTATTCTCGGCTTTTGCGTTGAGAGAGGAACTGCGTAGCGTTTGCAGTTCCTCAGGGTTGGAATTCAGATTTCGGGAAACTTCTTATTCTCCTTGAACTCCTCTTCGAATTTTTGCCGGTCTGACAAAAATTTTTCTTCGGATGCAAACCGCTTCTGTAAGCGATGTTGCCACCAAGAGTGGTCAAATTTATGCCACTGCGTCATTTTGGGGAGTAGCCGATCGATGATTTGTTCACTTATCCCATATTTTACCGGATCAGCATTCCAAGGAGCTAAGCTAAACCAGCTCTCCAGCATCAACTCTATGCTATACATCCAATGGTCGATGTATTCACGCTTTTCTAGTCCTTCGAACATCGTGAGATACAACTGCTGCAGGAGCTGGCTTCTCTCTTGGCTCCACAGTATGGTGATGGGAACCATCTGAACTAGGATGTCGAGCCAATGGGCAAACTCGAAGTCTTTCATTTCAGACTTCCCAACCAGGCAATAGTGCCTGATTACTGCGTCGAACAACTTCTCGTCCCGATTATCCTGGTAAAACAGCTTGAAAGCCGTGGCTTTCAATGCATACATGTCATTTCCGCACATGTCCTCGACTATGCTGTCGTAATTCGTCATTTCTGTAATCTGATTCATCTCAAGTCTCCTTTGTAATGTGCATCTCCAACCGCCTATCGGTCAGAGGTCAATTTGATCTTCTATCAGCTTGACCTTACATTATGCAATAAATCCCATATTTTGTCATATATGTCGACAATGAATATTAATTTGACTAATATTTATCTAAATTATATAATTATAATGTTGACGAAAATTTAGACAAATATGCAAATATCACGCAATAAACTGCAAAACACCCTAATTAATATCGGCCTGAGCGAAAAGGAGGCCCAAGTTTATATGGCTTCTATGTCTTTGGGCCCTAGTTCCATCGCTGGTATTTCCAGCGCTTCAGGCATAAAAAGAACCACAGTTTATTCTATTTTTGAAGAATTAAGGCGAAAAGGTTTGATGCGGGAGGAAATCAAGGGTTGGAAAACCCTATTTGTGGCAGAAAGCCCGGAAAAGTTGGAAAATATCGTGGAACAGATGCGAAAAGAGGTCAAAATAAACATGCCCGAGTTTACGGCCATGTTCAATCTTCATTCCAGCGGAGCATTCATTAAATATTATGAAGGCATTGAGAGTATTAAGGGCGTTTATAACGGTTTGCTTCAGGAGATAAAGGCGCACGAGGATTATTCTATTATCGGCGATACCAAGCAATGGCTGGATCAGGATCCGGAATTTTTCTTGGATTTTGCCAAGAAGCGGGCCAAATTAAATATAAATATTAGAAATTTGATGCAAGAGTCGGAGGTTGCCAGGGAACGCAAGGCGATGGAGAAAAATTTCAATGAAAAGATAAAAATCATGCCTCAGGATTATAAACTAACCACTAATATGGTAATAATTCCGCATAAGGTGGTAATTAATCAGTTGACTCCGCCGATTTTGGCCATGGTTATAGAGAATGATAGTATTGTAAATATGAACCGTGAGATGTTTGAAATGATTTGGAAATCTATTCCCGACTAATTTATATTTCCTTAATCTTTATTTATTAATCTAAATAAGGTATAATTTCTTCATGAGCGATACAAATATATCCCGCAAATGGGAGCCAATTGATTTCACTATTTATTTCCGTTTCACTTGGTGGATAGCTATTATTGCCGTGGTGGTGGAAGTTGCTCTTAGAATTTTGGGTAATAGATTGGGATCGGGAATATTGTATGACCACAGAGAGATAACAGCTTGGGTGGTTAGAGCTATTTTTTTCGTAGTTATCGGCTGGAGAGCAGTTAAGGTCTTTGGTGGAGGCACTATGATAGGAGCTATATCAGGAATGATTGCAGGATTTATGATCGGATTCATTCTTTCCTTGTATAAATTTGCAGATGGCTTTGCAGTTTGGAAATTATTCAATATTTTTACAGAAACGGTATTGTGCATTATCGTCGGAGCAATAGTTTGCATGATTGCAGTAGCTATAATTTCAAAAATAAAAAATAAGTAAAAAAAGTATGGCAAAACAAATCGACGCTTCCGAAGAAAAAATTTGGGGAGCAATCAGTTATCTCTGGATTCTTAGTTTGGTGGCATTAGTTGTAAAAAAGGATAACGCTTTTGTAAAATTCCATGCCAGTCAGGGAATTTTGTTATTTGTTATTTCATTAGTCTTAATGTTTGTCCCGATTATCGGTTGGTTAATCAATTTAATTATCGGCATAATCGCCATTGTCGGCATTATCAAGGCTTTGCAGGGAGAAAAGTGGCAAATTCCTTTAATATCTGATTTGTCCCAGAAATTCGGTGATTGGATTATAAAAACAGTTAAGTTGTAAACATGAAACATACCAAGATAGTAGCTACAATCGGACCTGCCTCGCAGGAGAAATTAATGATGGAGAAAATGATCAAAGCAGGGCTTAATGTGGCTCGGCTCAACTTTTCACATGGGACATATCGACATCACGGCATGCTGATTCGTAATTTTCGGTCGGTTTCGACTAAGTTGAATGTCAAAACTGCCATTATTCAGGACTTGCAGGGTCCCAGAATCAGAATAGGCAGTTTACCGCCACAGGGAATAAAGATAAATGGCAGTAACGAAGTGGCCTTGGTTATTGAGGAAAATTATTCAGCCAAGAAGAAATCAAGTGTTATTCAAATTCCTATCCAGTACCCTCAATTATATCAAGATCTTAAGGTTGGAGATCAAATACTTATTGATGATGCCGCTATTGAGCTTAAGGTCGTCAAAATAGGCAATAAAATTATATATTGTAAAGTTGTAACTCCAGGAGTTATCAAGTCGCATAAGGGCATGAATTTTCCTAGTACTCTTATCAAGTGTCCACCTATCACCAAAAAAGATTTGCAAGATGTGGAATTTGGAATCAAGAATGGAGTGGATTTCGTGGCTATGTCTTTTGTCAAGGAAGCCAGTGAGATTGTAAGTTTAAGAAAGAAAATATTGGCTCTGGAAAAAAAATATCACACCGAAGAAAAGTTTAATTTTGATAAGCGCGCCAAGGGGCGGGTACACACCAGGATTATCGCCAAGATAGAACGTAGAGAAGCCATCAAGAATTTTGATGCTATTCTTGAGGAAGTTGATGCGATTATGATTGCGCGCGGAGATTTGGGAATTGAGATGCCGTTTGAGGAATTGCCCTTGATGCAGAAAAGTATGATTGAGAAGTGCCGTAAGGCGGGCAAGCCGGTAATTGTAGCCACGCAGATGCTTGATTCTATGACTAGGAACCCACTGCCGACTCGAGCGGAAGTCTCAGATGTGGCCAATGCGGTGCTCGATGGCACGGATGCGATTATGCTCTCGGGTGAAAGTGCCAGCGGGAAGTACCCGCTTAAGGCAGTACAAGTCATGTCCAGAGTGGCGAAAGAAATGGAGAGAAGAGAAATTACCGAAGCTGAAGCCGAGGAGAAAAAATTCAAAAATTCCAGTTCCATGAATCAGATTATAAGTTTTGTGGCTCAAGATTTGGCCAAGGACGTAAATAGCGCTACGCTTATCGTCTGTGCGACTGTTTCCGGCTACACGGCCAAGAATATTTGTCGCTTCAGGCCGGGCATTCCCATTGTAGCGCTGACGCCGTCCAAGAAAACTCTCAACCAATTGGCGCTTAGTTGGGGTGTTAATGGCTATTTCATGCCGTTTGATGCCTCGTTTGATGATTTACTTGTGAAGATCAAGAAGCTTTTGGTGAAGAATAAATTAGCCAAGAAAGGGGATTTGTCGGTGATTGTGGCTGGATATCCGTTTAGTTACAAAAGTCAGTCTAATTTGATAAAAGTGGAAACCGTGTAAAAAAATATAAAAGTTTAAAAAATAGCTATAATTAGATAAATTATAGCTATTTTTGTATTAATTATTTTGACAAATAGTCATATTAATGGTAGTATGAAGTATTGCTTCCGGAAATTGGTCTGGTGGCAAAATGGAGAAATAGCAGGATGCGTGAATGCGTGGTTAGCTATGAGTGGCAAGGAAGGACGGAAACCCAAATGGTTAAGGGAGACACTAGGAGGGTACTTTTGAAGGAGGTGGCGGATTTGATGAAGCACCTTATTGAACTCGGCTCGAAAAATGTCCAAAAGGGGAAAATTCGTGGCAAACCCCAACGTAGTCGTATGGACAACTCGCAGCATCGAGTGGCTCGGAGATATCGTTTTTCTCGGGCATAGCATCGTTTTTTGCCGCCCCCCAGACTTAGCTGGGGGTGCGGCGCTTTTTTTTATCCCTATATTTCGTTATAATTAAACAATGAATTTCTTACATAATTTCTTGCCTCAGCCAATCCTTGTCCAATGGGGATTTATCACTATCAGATTCTACGGCTTGCTCATTGCTGTTGCCGTGGTAGCGTGTTTTGGTGTGGTTTTATATTTATCCAGACGCAGGGGAATTGATCGTGATGATTTGTATGACTTGGCTTTGTGGTTGATTTTGGGAGGAATTATCGGTGCCAGACTGTATGACGTCTTCCTGATTGATTGGAATTATTTTGTAAGTAATCCCTGGCAGATAATTCAAATTTGGCATGGAGGTTTGGCCGTTCATGGCGCGATAATCGGAGGAGTAATGGCTCTGCTAGCTTGGTGCAAGGTAAAAAGAAAAAGTTTTTGGCAATTTGCCGGATTGATTTTTACAGTTTTGCCATTGGGGCAGGCCATAGGACGCTGGGGCAATTATTTTAATTCTGAATTATTCGGCCGGCCCACGACTTTGCCTTGGGGCATTCCTATTTCAACGGTCAATCGTCCAGAGCAGTATTCTAATTTTCAATATTTTCAACCCGCCTTTTTGTATGAATCAATATTAAATTTGATTTTGTTTTTTGTTTTATTGTTTTTATATAAAAAATATCGCCGTCCGAGCGAAATAGTGATTTATTATCTTATGGGCTATTCGGCCATAAGATTTATGATGGAGTTTATCAGAATCGATGTGACTTCCCTCATTTTTGGTATAAGATTGCCACAGTTGGTGAGTGTGGCGGTGTTTGTGATTTGTGC
>CAIPBY010000088.1 GCA_903863425.1 Candidatus Buchananbacteria bacterium
AAACAGCAGAGAGCACACCCAAACGATTATGCTGGCTGAGAGTGAGGCTGTTTTCGGGACTAGGCCATATCTTATCTGTAGTCGTTGTGATAGTCGGCGGAATGACCTATATCTTCGTCCAGATAGCTATTCCTTTGTCTGTCGCGACTGCGCAAACCTGTATTATTACTCAACCAGACAAAATAGACGAACAGTCCATGGCAATTTGTTCTATCAGCACAATCAATGCATGAAGCTAATGACCTTAGAACCCTTGGTTAAGCGGATTTCCTACAATGGCAAGCTGACTAGGCGAGCATCGCAGGTTATACAGCTATCCAAAAAGATCCACTGCCAATCTCAATTTATTTAGGCAATTTCAGACCAATTGTCGTCTATAGTCGGATTTATATCAGAATTCTCACGTCCGGCGGAATTGCACAAAAGACATCTGACACCAAAATATGACTAATTTTATTCAATACTTCTGTCAGGCTGTCATAGACACAGCTTGAATTTTCGGCTACAATATATTTAACAATCAAATATAGTTAGACTGGTTACCGTAAAATTAAAAATTAAGATTAAGATTAATATGTTAGACATAGAAAGCCATATTACCGAAACCCTCAAACTCATCGATTTCAAATTAAACATGTTTGATGGTGTTGTCACTAAGGCCGCAATAAGATTCGATCCTGAAGAAATCAAGGAAAAACTAAATATAGATGATGAGTATTTCTACAATATCATATGCAAATTGAAGAAAGATAAATTTATTGACACCATCCAGATGAACGACTATGAAGACTCTTGCACACTCGATAATGGTGAAGAAATCTGCTATATGAATTATCCCGAACTATTTCCGGGGCGCTTTGTGGTTACTCTCGGGTCTAATTTTTTAAAACTTTATAAATTAAGATGCCAAAAACTAGGGTTGGAGGACGCTGAAGAAATAGATAAAAGAAATAAATTTCCCTTTCCTCTTCCAGCAGGAACTCAATGGAAGCATATTGATATAGAATTTATTGATGATGAAAATGTGTTAATTTCTGTCGCTGGTAAACAAATTAAACAAAGTTTCAGGGA
Source organism: Candidatus Buchananbacteria bacterium (assembly GCA_903863425.1). Classification (GTDB taxonomy): domain Bacteria; phylum Patescibacteriota; class Patescibacteriia; order 2-01-FULL-39-33; family 2-01-FULL-39-33; genus CAIPBY01. The sequence continues at coordinate 1,072 of CAIPBY010000088.1, forward strand.
TATGAACTTGGTCGATAATCGAGGTGGAAAACCAAATAAACAATGGATTTTCTTTAAAATACTTTCAATACTAAATGGAGAGATTACTACGGCAGATCCAGAGGCAGAAGCTAGTTACAAAAAAGCTAAAGAATTTCTGTCGGGTGTTTTACAACATTACTTTAGTCTAGATCCTGATCCTTTTTACCCCTACTATACTAAGAGATTCGATAAAAAATGGAAATCTTACAAGGTCATACTGACCTTATTCGCCGGCGAAGAATTGGCAAAGAAATATAATAATAAGAAAAAAAATCCCGACGAGCTAACATTACAAGAAGAGCTTGAACAAATGAAATATTAATCCATGGGTATTTTTCGCTACTAAACCTACTAATTGCCTAAATTTAGATAAAAACAATAGTACTAGCGAAAACTACAAAAATAACAAACATTAAATCCTTCAATTTATGGAGGATTTTTTTATTCCTGGAATTTTCGCCATTAATCTATATGAGACATAACAATTAATATTAAAACTATGACAAAAAAAATTGACAGTTTACAGTACCTAGAAACAACAGAATTGTCTCTGATTGCCTTACTCCGTCTTCAAGGATACCCAATAGAAAAAACCTCCAAGCAAGGTTCAAAAGTTATATTTCATCTCCCCAAAGATGATAATTTGGAAAATCTAATTAGAGATTTTTGGGAGCATAAATTATCCGTAGATCCTCTCAGTTATTTCAATTCTATTAAAGAAACAAAAAGTTATATTTATAAATAAATTAATTTTGTGGCTGGCCTTCATGCTTATGGGAGAAACTAATGCGATCATGTATAAAAAAATAAAAACTATGAACAATAAACTAAACTCATTCTTTCAGACGATAAAAGTCCCAGAAACTACGCTTCAGATTGGAACGTTGCAAAGAGTTATTACTATTAAATACGGCGATGACTTTGATTTTGCCACTTTCATTGAAAAAAATTCAAACTCGGATCTATATTTTCTCAGCGGTATTAGAGAGGACATCAAAGCGAGAGCCAGCGATAAAGATATTAATAGCAGAAATTACTTAGCCATTGATTTCGATGTTCGCGATCAGACCATTAAGGCCGGAGAACCTTGCGACGATAAACAACTGCTTGAAATCATCAATGATATTCTAGCCAGACTAAGAGAAAGTAGTCGCTTCAATAAATATTTTGCGGCAGTTCATTCCGGCAACGGCCTTCACGTCTATTACTCCGGAGCAACCATCGCCATCGACAGGCCCAGTATCTTTGCAGCTGGCATGAAAAAAATTGTCAGCGATATAAGCGAAGTTGCCAAATTTAATGCTGATAGCGCTTGCGTTAATGCCTCCAGAATAATGAGAATTCCAACTAGCTATAACTGCAAGCATGGCAAACATACGTTGGTTGAGTTCATTGAATTTAATCCTGAAACAAAATCTAACCTACTCGACGACTTAATGGATAGCGGCATCAAAGAGCTTGAAGCCAAGGCCAGCCAAGAAATAATTAATTTTACCAAAAAATATAATAGCTATGACAGTTCAAGTCATAATGTCTTTGAAGCGATTAATGAAATTCCAATTGCTGAAGTTGTCTGCAATGAAACCGGTTGGGAAAGATTAGGCAAAAACAATTTCTGCACTCCAGGTACAGCTAAATCCAAGGGTTGTTTTCTCCATAGTAGTGCTAACTGCGTCGTCCATGTTGGCACGCACTACTGGGAACAAACACAGATAGGATTCTCTCCGTTCGCCTTCGTTAAGGCGATATGCAAGTGTAGCAATAAAGAAGTATTTGATTATTTTTCTGAACACTACCCCCATATCAAAGAACTATCGGACCAAGCCAGGGCTGAATACAAATCTGAACCAAAAATAAATTCCGAATGCCAAATAGAATTAAAAGGACCGAGCCGAGTGACCGCCACTAATAACAAATTTGACCTATCCTGTTTGCCAGAAAACACTTTCATCAGTCAATTCATAAAAATTTATCAGCAAACAACTGATGCGCCGGATGAGTTCCTCTTAACCGCTGCCTTAATGACGGTAGCCACAGTCCTGACTAATGAGACCTGGTTGACATTCGGTTACCAAGATATCCGGCCTCATCTATGGGCGATACTAATTGCGCCATCCAGCCGTTTCAGAAAAACCACAATTATAAACATCGCTAAAAAACTGATCACCGGCATCGATCCAAATTTGCTATTCTCCGACGAAAACACGCCCGAAGCTTTCATTGAACACTTGGCGCAGAATCCCTGCGGACTATTTACCTTTTCAGAGATGAGCAGTTTCATCAAACAATTTGGCAAGAAGTACATGGCCGGATTCCAAGAGACATTAACCACACTATATGATTCGCCGGATTATTATACTCGTAAAAAGAAAGACAGCAAAGGCAATCTGCAAAATTTTGAAATCAGACAACCGGCGCTAAACATCTTTACCGGATCGACTATTGATTGGCTAGTACAAAGCTGTTCTGAGGGAGACATGGCTAGCGGCTTTCTGCCTCGATTCTTAATCTGTTCCTGCGATCAAAAAGACAAGAAAACATTAATTTTCCCCCAGAATATCTCTGAGGACGAAAATACCCTGATTAAATCCATCCTGACAACCATCAATGGCAGCTATAAGGGGAAAAAAGAGTTGTCGCCGGAAGCCAAAGATTATTATACCCAGTGGGCCACAAAATTTGATGGCTGGATGGACCAGGAGAACAATACCAACGTCGATGCTTTCTACACTCGGCTTGGCATCATAGCCATTAAAATCTCTATCATCATTGAAGCGACCATCTGGCAACGCGATCTATTAAAAAATATCGACGCAAACAATGGGGTATTCTTGGCTGACGGCAGTCTGCCAGTGTCTTCAGTAATCAGCCTAGAAGCAATGAAGACAGCAATCAGTATAGCAGAATACTACAAGCAAGCATGCAAACAATTCGTTTTAAATCAATTCATTTCTGGGCGATATGCCTGGGATGCATCAAAGATTGAAAAAATAATTAGAAAAAACAGCGGTAGCATCTCTAAACGAGACTTGCTCAGAAAGCTTGGCATGCACACTGCTGATCTTGATAAATATCTGAAGAGCTTGGTTGATTCCGGCATTATCTGTGTTAAAGATGTAAAAACCGACAAGAATCAACCATCAACGATAGTTTCGCTTCTTTAATAGCTGACACCCTGACATCTATTTTATTTAAATTTAGATATATTAGGTGTCATGTCGTCATAATATAACGTATGGAAGACAAAGTTAAACAATTTTTGACTGGCCAAAAGGTCGATTTGGCCAGCTGTAATAAACAAGAGATATTAATAATCTTAAAGTTGGCTTTCGGCAACGACAATATCATCGGATATGTCGATGAACCCGTAGCCAGCGAAAACGAGGAGGTGAACGAATATGTCCAGCAAACAATCAATTTATGATTATAAAACAATCCTCCAGCAGAAACACGGTTATATTGATGACAATTTTCCATAGCCGACAATCAAGCGATAATTTAATTCTAATAAATAACTAATTTAATTTTATGCCACGGACAACACAAGAAGAAGTTGATTATGGCGGAAGGGTAGAAGCTATCTACCAAAAATATAAACGGATTTCCCTGCGAATGTCAATTTCAAAATTTAAAAAACTGCCAGACTTGGAGCAACAAATAGTTGCCGATCTCTGTTGCAGAAAATGCGCCTATTGGAATGAATGCATCGCGCCAGTTTGTCCATTAAACCCACTGGGCGCAAAACTACCATTTACCAAAACATGCCCACCATCTAAAAATAAGCGGCGTAAGTTGGCAAAAGGATTACCCTTGATCTTTGAAGGAATGACTGAAGAAGAATTCACTGACTTTGTGAACCGGCGAAATGCACCCAAGAAGAAAAAACTAAAAAATAACAAATAAAAAAGTATGTCAAAAATCCTATTCGAAGACATTATTGGATGGCAGGATGATGAAAATCATTACTGTCTAGACTGTGCGCCAGACGAAGGCGTGCGGCCGATTACCATTGATGAAGATGAAAATTTTGATGGCGTATTCGTCTGTGACGAATGCCAAGAGGTTATCTAAAAATATGTGGCTCCCGGGATATTTAACTGTCTCGGGTAGTCATCTATTCTGTAATAAATATCAATGATCAGTGAACAGACCCTAACTGAATAATTATGATAGCTAAAGAACATGTTGAAGAATTTAAAAAAATTGTCGTCGAAGAATACGGCTGCGATTTAAGCTACGAAAAAGCCGAAATTATCGCCAACGGATTGGTCGATTATT
>CAIPBY010000089.1 GCA_903863425.1 Candidatus Buchananbacteria bacterium
AAAATTGGAAATTGATAATTTTATAACTTCTTTGCTAGTCTTATCCACTCCTCCACCCCCAAATCCTGCGCCCTAATCTTCTCATCAAATCCACAAAACACTATCGCCTCCTTGGCCTGCTCGCTAGAAATTTTAAGTCCGGCCGAGATATTATTATGCAATTGCTTGCGTCTGGCGGAAAAGCCCATCTTAGCTATGCGGAATAACGCCTTATCACTGATATTTGGTAATTTTTCTTTTAATTTCAACCTAATCACAGCCGAATCCACATTCGGCGCCGGCCAAAAGCTATTTCTGCTCACTTCAAATAGAATCTCCGGCACGCTATAGAGCTGAGCCGACAGGGCCAAGAGTGACATCTCCCCTGGTTTGGCCACCATCCTTTGCGCTACCTCCTTTTGGACCATAAGAATCATCTCGCTTGGCTTCGGCTCTTGCTCGAGGAATAAACGCAAAAATTTGGAAGTAATATTGTAAGGCAGATTGGCCACCACTTTGTAACCAAGATTTTTAAGCCCTAATTCTATTCTATTTAACCGTAGGACATCTTGTTCTATTAACTCAAATCCTTTCTCGCTAGCAAACTCTGCTCTCAAAAAATTACAAGCGTTTCTATCCAACTCTATGGCAATCAATTTCTTGGCTTTTTTTACTAATTCACCTGTGAGCACCCCGACTCCCGGGCCAATTTCCATCACTATTTCCTTGGAATCAATGTTTGAGACGACTATAATTTTTTCAACGATATTCGTGTCAATTAAAAAATTCTGCCCCTTGCTTTTCGAAGGGACAATGTCATATTTAGTGCAGATGGTTTTGATGTCGGTTAAATTAAGCATAAAATTCTGGGTTAATTTACAATTATCAATTTCCAATTTTCAAACAATTTTCAATTATTATTTTTCGCTGATTTTGAGATTTTGTTGAATATGAGAGTTAATTCATGTGATTCCTTCCAAAGCAGTCTCAAATTTTCAATGAATTCTTCTTCAGTTGTTGCCAATAATTCGACCCAATACCTTGTTTCTTGGATTTCTTTTCTGCAAATATATATTTTGTTAATGAAATCTTTTTTTGATGAAGCATTAATGGCTTCACAATAATTAGCCCCTACGCTGGTTCCTGATCTAAGCAACTGAGAAATAATATTTTTATTTAAATCATTAATTCTTAATTTTTTAATAAAAACCAATAAATCTTTACTAAATTTCTTTGTTCTCCCCTCCAAATTGAACTCCATAATTGATAATTGAAAATTAATAATTGTTTGATAATTGAAAATTGGAAATTGATAATTCTGCTCTATTTAAATAATAAATATAGCAGTGACATCGCTCCCGCCATGATAAATATAGCACTCCAAGGAAATGCAAATATTTGTACGAGAATTAAAGCCAAAATAATTGCTATAATTTTCCCCACCACCAGTGACATTTCAAAAAATGTTATGCCCTCCATGACTGAATTATCTTGCGCTTTTTCATAAGTCTCAGCCACAATCGGCACAGCTATAGCCTGCTTGGACAATCTCGAGGCCGTGTCCAGAAGCAAGACTCCGCCAACCGAGGAAATCAAAGCTCGAAGCATCCAAACGAAAAAATATGCCAATTCTCCTATTTTCAAAAGATAGCCATGATTTTTCTTATCCGTTAATTTCCCGATATACAAATAAATAAGCAAGGTGATCAGTGTAGCAATGCCTGTAATTACGCCCAAACCTAGAAAATCCTTGATTATGACAAACATAAATATGGGCCAAATTATCAAAACAATGAATTCCTCGCCGAAGCCCCAAAGTGAGATGAACTTCCTGCGATTTTCCCGCGCGAATAATCGCTTGAAAGCTGATTTGTAATCAAACGACTGCGGAATTAATTTTTCCTTCGTAATAAGCATGGGCACATTGGAGAGAATTATAATGATGGCCGCAAAAATAAACAAGGACTTGAAGCCATAGAATTGCAAAAGAAGACCACCAACCACCGGCCCGGCCACATAGATCAATGCTTGCAAAACAATAAGATCGCCGACTTCTCTCCCCTGCTCGCCGTCCATAGAATATTTAGCAAAATCACCATGATAAGCCGGCCAATAAAACATTTTCCAAAGTACATATACAATAATAGCTACAAAAATTAAACCAATATAATGAGATGACGCAAAAAGACAGAAATAAAACAAAGCCATGAAGACACAGCCCAGGGCAATGGAAATTTCAAACCCAAATCTCTTGACAAATTTTGCGCCCAACGGCACGCAAAAGAAATAAGCAATATAAACAACTAAATAAAACAAAAGAATAAATGATAAAGTGGTACTTAAGCTATATTGCTTGATAAATAAAGTGTAGAGAAAAACCGGCTCAAAAATACTGACCATAGCAATGGCAAAATTGAGAATAATTGTCGCCGAGTACAGCTCGCGCACCTGCCTTCTCATATGACATGGCAGGAAAGAAACAATAATTGATTTGATTTTTGGATTCATAATTATTTCCTTCTTAAAATTTTCTTAATAATCCGATAATACAGATAACTAATGGGATCAACGGACATATTCCAAGCTCCGATATAATTAGTCAATTCAGTCTGTGGAGCAAATCCCATTTTGAAGCGCGTCACGCCCGGCCATTTGCTCTCGTTCGCGCCGAAGAAGTCATAATGCTCGCACCATCTGAACTTAGCCATAGTAATTCCTTCCCACTGAAGCAAATAAGGCGCCATTTTGTCGCGATACTCGTGATCCGAAGCGCCGTGAAGATAAATACACCATTTGCCAAAGATAATCATAATGTTAGCAGCCACAACCTTGTCCTCAAACTTAGCCACTATTAATCGTAAAATTCCCGCTTTGCCCAAAACTTTGATCATTTTCTGATAATGCTTTTTGGAATGGACTTTAATTTTGTCCCGCTTAGCTGTCTTCTGCATTAATTTCCAGAAATCTTCAAAATAACTATCCCCTTCATCGATCTGAATACAATGCTTCTGAGCTACTTTGATGTTGTAGCGAGTCTTGGATTTCATTGAGGCAAGAATCTTAGTATCTTCCTGAGTCAAATCCAGAATCAAAGTGCTCTTGGGCTGAACCTCTCCAGCAAAATCAAAACCGAGATTTTTCAAAATATTTCTCGTCCCCTCTGACTCTAGCCAAGGCGGATCCATTTTGACAAACACAGCCCTATTTTTCCTGGCTATTCTTTTTACTTCCATAATCAACAATCGGAGTTCTGGCGCATCGGCCGAAACTATGCCAACTGGCCCGCGCGGAGCATATAAATAGCACCTGTCAAAAGGCAAATCATATTTGATTAATTGAATCACGGCTCGGATAATTCCTTGATCATCGGTAATTGCCAACCGCACCACTGGCCTGCCCACAGCCTTCTGGAATTCGCCCCATTGCCAAGATTGCAAAAATCCCCCATCAGGGGCTTTCTGCTTGACGAAATCATCCCAAATTTCACTCCAAGATTGGTCGCAAATTATGATATTCATATCATTAATATTAGCAGAAAAACGCGCATAACAAAAGCCCGATTTTAACAATCGAGCCTTTACAATTCGAGGTGTTTTATATCACAAAACTAATCAATTTATTTTGCACAAAAATCGTTTTCTTAATTTCTACGCCATCAAGATACTTCTTCACATTCTCATCGTTCTTGGCTGTGGCAATTGCCTCTGCTTCTGTTGTGCCGGTCGGGAGTTTCAACTTGGCGCGAATCTTGCCATTAATCTGCACTACCAATTCTACTTCCTCATCTTTTATTTTGCTTTCATCATACTTGGGCCACGATTCTTTGAAAATACTTTCCTTGTGTCCAAGCTTTGTCCATAATTCTTCAGTCATGTGAGGCGCAAATGGAGATAGAATTAACAAAAACTTTTCTAAAAATTCTTTGGATACCCCCTTGGACTCATTAATCAAAACCATCATAGCCGATATAGCCGTATTGAATCGCATATTCTCGACATCCTCACCGACTTTCTTGATGGTTTTATTAAGGATAATTTCCAGAGCATCTTGCCCCCTCCCCTTTATAAGGGGAGGGTTGGGGTGGGGTAAATCCTGTTTCAATTCAATACCCCTCCGCCCTACGGGCACCTCCCCTTGTAAAGGGGAGGAAACCATATTCCAAACTCTTTCCAAAAATCTACATATTCCCACAATCCCCTTGGTATTCCAAGGTTTCACATCCTCCAAGGGACCCATAAACATTTCATACATACGGAAAGCATCGGCACCATGTTCGGCAATCACATCATCAGGGTTAACCACATTACCGCGCGACTTACTCATCTTCTCACTATTTTCAGCCAAGATCATGCCTTGATTTACCAGCTTAGTAAACGGCTCTTCCTGAGGCACATAACCCAAGTCATAGAGAACCATATTCCAGAATCGGCCATAGAGCAGATGAAGCACGGCATGCTCGGCACCGCCCACGTAGACATCAACCGGCATCCAATATTTCAATTTTTCGAAGTCAGCGAAAGTTTTATCATTTTGCGGATCAATAAATCTCAGCCAATACCATGATGAACCGGCCCATTGAGGCATAGTGTTGGCTTCTCGGCGCGCCTCACCTCCACAAACCGGACATTTAGTTACGATCCAATCTTTAATATTCACTAATGGCGACTCTCCAGTTCCAGTCGGCTCATATTTATCAACTTCAGGAAGCTCCAAAGGCAATTCATTTTCCGGCACCGGAATCCAGCCAGTCGGTTTGCAAACAAGAACTTTTTGCAGAATTTCCGGTGCTTCAAAAGCAGTAAAATGCTTGTGCCCATGCCACAATTCAAAATTCCAATTTTGAGGTACATCCTTATGCGTGTCTGGATGGATATATGGATCGTCATCAGAAAGGATCACATGTTTATTGGCCACTAACTCATCCGCCTTGCTCCAATTAAGCGGTTCTTTCTCCCAAAATTCGCGCAAAGATTTTATATCTGCTCCCAGCATTATGCCTAGCTGAAATAATTTCCATCTCTTTTCTGGCAATTTACCGATAGCCGAGCCAATGAGGAATAAATGACCGATTTTTTTATTGGCTTTTTCAATTAATCTTATGGCCGCATTACTGCCCAAGCTATGGCCGATGATAATATCATTTTCCCCCAATTTTTCCATATACGGCATCAGCTCTTCCATCCACTTATCGACTTTAGGGCTAGCGCTAGTGGACATGGTTGGAGTGAAGACTTCGAAATTATCTTTTTCTAATTCCTGCTTCATCCAAGGCAACCAATTATCTTCTCCCGATCCTTCCCAGCCATGAATTATCAAAACTTTTTGTTTTTGCTTTTTACAATGTTCGCAATAAATAAGTGGAATCGGTTCGCCCCAATATCTTTGGCGTGAAAAAACCCAATCACGAAGTTTGTAATTTACAGCTTTCTTACCATAACCCTTTTCCTCCAGCCAATCCGCCATTTTGCCAATGGCCTCAGATGGTTTCAAATCATTTAGGAACTCAGAATTAATCATTACTCCGGAATCAATGTCAGTGAAACAATCCTGGCCACTCTTTAAAGCTTGCCAGCCATAAATAAAGCTCGGTAAATTGATAAATTCCCCCATTTTATCGCCATCGACCCAAACGGCCCGATGATTTTTGACATGCTCCAATTCCGGTTCCCGCCAATTATCATCAACCAACTGAAACAATAAGACTGGACCGCAGGCATAGCGATTAATGTTCTTGTGGGCGGCATAAAAATAACTATGAGTTTCACCGGTTATCTGTTTGATGAATTTAACATTCTGATAGCCGGTTTCTTCTTGAATTTCCCTAAGCCCAGCCTCAATAGCATTTTCGCCTGACTCAACACCGCCAATGATGCCGGAATGCCAGCCGAAATCTTTCCATTCCAGACAAAGATATTTATCCTCGCTCCAATGTTTGAGAAAGCATCCAACTGATTGCCGACGAACGGTTTCTTTGTCCGAACGCGGACAAGCCGGAGCAACTTGGGAAGAAAAAAACGGAGCAACCACCTGGATTATCGGCAAATCAAATTTCTTAGCAAACTCGAAATCTCTCTCATCATGAGCTGGAACCGCCATAATAGCTCCAGTACCATATGAAGCCAATACATAATCAGAAATCCAAACTGGAATCTGCTCTTGGTTAACTGGATTAATCGCCTTAACACCTTTCAATTCCACGCCCGATTTATCCTTGGCCAAATCAGTTCTTTCTAAGTCTGACTTATTTTTAGCTTTGGTAATGTATTTTTCGACTTCCGACCAATTTTTAATTTGATCTTTCAATTCTTCAACCAGCGGATGCTCTGGCGATAAAACCATGTAAGTCGCACCAAACAAAGTATCTGGACGAGTCGTATAAACACGAATCTTCTTCGTAGAACCTTGCCTACCGGCAGGCAGGTTAGCAATACGGAAATCCACTTCCGCACCTTCACTTCGTCCAATCCAATTTCTCTGCAAAGCCTTAATAGATTCTGACCAATTCAAATTTTCCAAACCGCTAAGAAGTCTATCCGCATAAGCCGTAATGCGAAGCATCCACTGTCGCATGTCCTTTTTCTCCACTACGGTACCACAGCGATCACACTTGCCATCTTTAACTTCTTCATTGGCCAGTCCTGTCTTGCATGACGGACACCAATTTATGGGCACAGTCGCTTCATAGGCCAGGCCTTTTTTGAATAATTGCAAAAATATCCATTGCGTCCATTTGTAATACTTCGGATCTGTAGTATTAATTTCCCTACTCCAATCATAAGAAAATCCCAAAGACATAATTTGTCTTTTGAAAGTTTCAATATTTTTCTCTGTGATGGTTTTTGGTTGCGTTCCTGTCTTGATGGCGTAATTTTCTGCAGGCAAACCAAAGGCGTCCCAACCCATAGGATGCAGGACATTAAATCCCTTCATGCGGAAGTACCGAGAATATATATCCGTGGCCGTATATCCTTCCGGATGGCCAACGTGCAAGCCCGCAGCCGAAGGGTAAGGAAACATGTCCAAAACATACTTTTTGGGCTTTTTGTCAAAATCAACGGCTTTATTTATTTGCCATTTTTCCCATTGATCCTGCCAGTGCTTTTCTCCGTTATTTTGGAGAAATTCTTTGTAAGTAGACATATACTATTGAATTTAATTTTATTGTTGTTAATTTAACATAATTCAGGTATTTATTCAAATACCACTTCTTTTTTTATTAATATATATGATAAGATAATCAAAGTCCCTTACATCAACCCAAAACCCAAGGAGAAACACAATGAGGATAGCCATAATATCTGACATGCATTCCTCCACGGGTCATCTCATGGAGGAAGCAAAACTGCTGATTGAGTGGTGCGAGTACTATTTTCTGCACTGGCTCGTTCGGAAGTTCGAAAAGGACATGAAAGAGGCCAACAAAAACAACAAGCACGTCCGCGAGACTCTGGCCAAAATGCGTGGCGATATCAAAAACCCGACACGATACGATCTCATTATTTGTAACGGCGACGTAAGCCAAACCGGAGATGAAGATGAGTTGCGTGGGGCTTACCGGCTCATACGCGAATACTTCCCCGATACGCCCATAGTCTTCGTCCTCGGCAATCACGACACAAAATCTTGTATCTGGATCACCGACCAATGGTTCGAGAATTTCAGCCAGGAACAGCTAGATCTTTTCCGGCTGATCTTCGAAGGACAAGAACCATATGGCCTACGGCCACTCACCTCTGAAATTGACCTCATCTGGTTAATGTCTGATCCATTCATCTTTGATTGGCACACACATCAACGAGATCTCTCGGTCAAGACATGCAATTTACTTCATGACCTGCAAGAAGAACAGTTAGTATTCCTGGTCAACGCTCTTCAGCAAGCCAAAGCTGAGACCAAGAAAATCGTCCTAGCCATTCACGATCCGGCGATCCTGCTATCCAAGGATTTACGAAATGCGCTTAGAGATTACCAAGGACAAATCTTGGTGACGCTCACGGGCCACATCCATGCACGTTGGCTAATGCGCCTGATATGTGTCCGGCACCCCATCCTCTGGCCCCAGTTACTCTGGCACATGAGAACCTACAAGGCTCGCCTCATTTCCTCGGTCTGGGGCATCACTTTGCCTCACTTCCTCTGGATGGCCGGCGGAGGGTGGTCGGTACTGGAATTGGATGAACGAGAAAAACGACTGATCTCTTACTATGTCAACTCCGACAGCCTTGCCGGGGAAAGACTTGGAGAAATCAGGGAGAAATAACACCGTTCCCAAGCGCGACGCTTCGGAACGGTATTTTATTTTATATAAAATATTAAATTCTATTTTCCCAGAGCTTTCTTCAAATATTGTCCTGTATAACTCTCTTTGACCTTCGCCACATCAGGTGGCGTACCTTGGGCTACCAAATATCCACCCTTATTTCCGCCTTCTGGACCCAAGTCAATCACCCAATCAGCGGATTTGACCACATCCAAATTATGCTCGATAATCAAAACTGAATTTTCTTTATCCACCAACCTATTCAATACCTGAAGCAATCGACTGACATCATCAAAATGCAATCCCGTAGTTGGCTCATCAAGAATATATAATGTCTTCCCTGTTGGTCTGCGTGATAATTCTGTAGCCAGCTTCACTCTTTGTGCTTCTCCTCCTGAGAGTGTAGTGGCGCTCTGTCCTAATTTCAAATATCCAAGTCCCACTTCTTCCAAAATATGCAACTTATCTATAATTTGGACATTATCCTCAAAAAATTTCTTGGCTTCAGAGACGGTCATGGCCAAAACATCCGCGATATTTTTGCCAGGACTACCTAAATTCTTCAGTGATGACGGAGAATAGAATATCTCCAGCGCTTCGCGATTATATCTTTGGCCATGGCACTCTTCACATTCCACATAAACATCCGGCAAAAATTGCATTTCAATTTTGACCATGCCATCTCCCCCGCAAGTTTCACACCTGCCTCCGCCTTTGACATTGAAACTGAAATGTCCCTGCTTGAAACCCTTCATCTTACTCTCAGGAAGTGACGCATACAAATCACGGATGTAAGTGAACACGCCCGTATATGTCGCTGGATTTGATCTTGGTGTCCGACCGATTGGCGATTGATCAATATTAATTACCTTGTCCAAATTATCTAATCCTCTTATTTCCTTGTGTTTTCCGGGCAAATCTTTGGTGCGATAGAATTTATTAGACAAAGCCTTGGCCAAAATCTCAGACATCAAGGTTGATTTACCTGAGCCGGAAACTCCAGTGATGACAACTAGTTTACCCAAAGGAATTGAAACGTCTATGTCTTTTAAATTAAACTCACTCGCGCCGATTATCTCAATTGATTTACCATTGCCCTTGCGGAATTGCTCCGGCATGGCAATAGATTTCTTGCCAGAAAGATATTGTCCGGTAATTGATTTCTTATCTTTCAAAATCTGATTAAATGTCCCTTGAAAAATAATTTCCCCGCCAAGCACTCCGGCTCCAGGACCGATATCAATCAGATAATCAGAGTCTTTCATCATTTGCTCGTCGTGCTCTACCACGATTACGCTATTGCCCTTGTCGCGAAGTTTCTTCAGAGTTTCAATGAGTCTGGCGGTGTCTCGGCCATGAAGTCCGATTGATGGTTCATCGAGCACATAAGTGACTGATTCCAATCCCGATCCGATTTGCACGGCTAGTCTGATTCTCTGCGCTTCACCTCCAGCCAAAGTATTGGCACTCCTTGAAAGGGTTAAATAATTCAGACCGACATTTTGGAGGAAGGTAAGTTTCTTAATCACTTCTTTAATAATGGGTTTGGCAATTCTACCTTCCCTAGAATTTGCCTGCCACTTTTTGCACAAGCCTTCCATAAATCTGTAAGCTTCATCAATATCCAAATTAGAAAACTGCGCAATATTTAAATTATCAACGGTTACAGCCAGCGATTCTGGTCGAAGACGAGTTCCAGAGCATACTGGACAAGTGGAAATACGCATATAATCTTCCAAAGTTTTCTGTAGATATTCCGACTTAGACTCCACGTATTTATCATCAAGAAATTTAATCAATCCTTCAAAGGTCATCTTTCTCCCATCAATATCGTACTCCTTCTCACCTGAACCGTAGAAAATAATATCCAAAGCGCTCTGGGGTAATTCACTCACTGGTACGCTGAGAGAAAAATTATTAACTTGAGCCACTTGCTCCAATAATTTGAAATTAGAACTCTGTGAAGCGAAATTCCTGGCCCACGGCTTGATAGCACCCTCTGCCAAAGTAAGTCTTCTGTTCGGTATAATTAAGCCCGAATCTGGTACTAGCTTAATTCCCAATCCCCGACATGACGGACAAGCCCCAAAAGGAGAATTGAAAGAAAAACTCCTTGGCTCTATCTCTTGCAAACTTATTCCGCAACTGTGGCAGACATAATACAAATTGAAATTAATATTTTTAACATCATCCGGCAGATAAACATTAGCAAAACCATTACCCAAATCCAATGCTATATTTACGGCCTTGGCCAATCTCTGCCAATTCAAATCAAGCTTGCTCTGAGATTTCACTTCAGCCGTAATACTTATGGAATCGACGAGGATCTCAATGGTATGAGTGGCGTCTTTGTTTAAACCCAATTTCTTCACCTCTTCGGTCGAATAGAAATTGCCATCAATTCTAAGTATTTCATAATTACTCCTAATCACTCCCTCGAGTTGCTTACTGTGGCTTCCCTTTTTATTCAAAACAATAGGAGCCAAGATTTGCGCTCTTGTCCCTTGTGGAAGTTTGGATAATTGATCGAGAACCTGTCCTGGAGTTTGCTTGGATATTTCCCGCTGACATTTAGGGCAATGCACCACACCAACCCTAGCATACATCAGACGCAGATAATCATAAATCTCGGTAATCGTTCCAACGGTCGATCTGGGATTGACCGAAGAAGATTTCTGATCAATGGCAATAGTCGGAGTAAGCCCGTCAATACTATCGACATCAGGCTTGTCCATCAGATCGAGAAATTGCTTGGCATACGAAGATAAGCTCTCCGCATAACGCCTTTGCCCTTCAGCATAAATAGTGTCAAAAGCCAAAGATGACTTGCCAGAACCAGAAAGTCCGGTGATGACCACGAGCTTTTCTTTGGGAATATTGAGGTCGATTCCCTTGAGATTATTTACTCTCGCACCCTTGATAATGATTTTATCCAGCATATGTTATCATTAAACCCCGCCATCCCCTCCTCTACGGGGTAAATTAACATCTATTATAAACTAATTGTCAAATATTGTCAAAGCGGGTTTCCCCCTCCTTACGAAGGAGGGGGTTGGGGGAGGTTAATTAAAAACAAAACACCCCGTTTATTCAACGAGATGTTTTCAATATTTAACTAAACAATCGCTCCGGTTGCCCCGGTATTTCCACCAACTCCCTTTGGGTTAGGGCCGTATTTATTATCTCCAGGCGTGCTGTCTGATACCGTAAAAACAATAAGAATTATAGCACCAATTAAGGGAATAAAAGCGATAAGCCACCACCATCCGCTTCGACCGGTATCATGAAGCCGACGCACCAACACTCCAAGACTAGGCAAAAGCACGGCCAAAGAATAAAGTCCGCTTAATACCCCCATAGTTGAATTTTGCCCATGAGTTCCAATAAGCTGATCTATAACTATAAGTAAAACCGAAATAATAGAATTAAACAAAGCAAAATACCAATACTCTGCTCGCCTTGCTCGTCCGCTAAACGCAATGTATTTTTTTAACACCTCAATATAATAATTCATAATTTGTCTCTTAATTTTAAATGATTTTATTTTTCGAAACTATTTTCGACCGACAAAGAATTAAATTCTTTGATAAATAGTTTAATTTATATAAGTTTATATTTCTCAATATTTTCATCTGCTATTTTCTGAATCTTAGCTATTTCCAATTTCCCATTCTCATCCTTAAATAAATGCTTGAATCTTTTCTGCGGTTTCAAAAATTCTTCAATAGACACCTTTTTTGTAACTCCGCCCAAGGCGGATCCGCCTTGGGCGGATTTCTTACTAACTAATTCACCGTCAATATATTCCACGATCGGATAAAATCCGGATTGCACCGCAGACCTAGCTACATTCATGGTGTCTTTGGGTTCAATTCCCCAGCCTGGCACGCAGGGACAATAAATCTGCAAATACTTCGGGCCTTTAATCGACAATGCTTTCTTCACTTTTGCTACCACGTCCAGAGTATTACCCACGGAAGCAGTTGCCACATATGGCAAATTATGAGCCAGAGCAATGCCGATCATGTCCTTCTTGAGTTGCTGACTACCAGAAGATTTTTTACCTGGGGGCGTAGTTGTAGTATTGGCATCAAAAGGTGTAGAACTACTAGATTGGTAACCAGTATTCTGATACGCTTCATTATCATAACAAATATACAAAGTGTTTTCTCCTCTTTCCCACATACCAGAAATAAGCCCAATGCCTATATCAAAAGTAGCGCCATCTCCGCCTACCACCAGAACATTTACCTTGTCTTCCAATCCCTTAACTTTAAGCGCGGCCAAAATTCCCGAAGCCATCGGGGCCGGATTTTCGAACAAAGAATGAATCCAAGGCATTTTAAACGATGTCATGGGATATTGAGTGGTAGTCACTTCACTACAACCTGTGGCATTGGTCACAATTGTGTTTGGTCCTGCCGTATCCATCACGAGTCTTGCCGCAATAATCATGCCACAGCCAGCGCAGGCGGAATGCCCGGGATTGAGTTGGTGAGATAAAGGGGCCTTATATTTAATATTATTTTTTGTATTTGACATACTTTATTAATTTTCAATTTATAATTTTCAATTCTCAAACAATTTTATAATGATTAAATTTTCAAACTTCAAATAATTCAAAATATTTCATTTTATTTCCAATTTTAATTTTAAAATTGAAAATTGATCATTGTTTGGAAATTGAAAATTGAAAATTTTGAAATTACCCATTCTACTTTCCCACAAAAACAACCCTATTTTTTTCTTTATTAATTCCATGAATGACTCCCTTAACCATCTCCTTGGTAATGTCTCTTCCTCCTAAACCCAGGATATAACTAACTATTTTCTTCTTCTCCCCGCTTAACGCTCTTTTTATTTCCGTGGCAATAATTCCTTCCTGTCCCAACGACAAAGATTTATCAATCACCGCAATATTTTTCGCCTTAAATAAAATTTTGGCAATTTCGCTGTCAGGAAACGGACGGAAAGAAACTATTTTTAATACTCCAACGCTATTCTTCCTCCCCTTACGAAGGGGAGGATTGAGGTGGGGTTTGCCGTTCAATTCATCAACTGCCTCTTTGATTGTACCCAGCACTGACCCCATAGCCACAATCACTGTATCCGCATTTTTGTCGCCATAATATTCAATTAAATTTAAATCTCTGCCAAAAATTTTCTTAAATTCTTTCATTTCCTTGATCATAACCTTTTCACTGGCAACAATATCGTCATAAAGCTCTTTCCTAATTTCCATATAATGCTCTGGCGTGACGAAAGCGCCAAAACTTAGTGGATTATTCACATCTAGAAATTCCTTGGGATTATATTTCGGCAAATATTTTTTTACTTTTTCTGCCTCAGGAATATTTACGGGCTCAACTACATGGGTCAGCACAAAACCGTCCAGATTTACCATGACAGGGAGCATCATTTGCTCGGCTACCTTATATGCCAAGACATGCAGATCGCAAACTTCCTGCACCGTCTCACCAAAAAGCATAATCCAACCTGCATCACGAACCACCATGACATCTTGCTGGTCATTCCAAATATTAATCGGGGCGGAGATGGCACGGTTGGCATCAGTCATAACCACGGGTAATCTCATACCCGCAATATTGTACAGCACTTCGGTCATAAGCAATAATCCCTGCGAGGAAGTGGCAGTATAAGTACGCACACCAGTAGCCGAGGCTCCCTCGACAATGGAAGCGGCGGCAAATTCACTCTCTGCCCGAACATATTCAAAATTCGCTTCGCCATCAGCTTTAATTTTAGCAAGTTCCTCCACAATATGCGTTTGCGGAGTGATAGGATAAGCAGAAACCACATCCACACCTATATTTTTGATTGTTTCGGCAATCGCTCGACTGCCTTCTAGTATTTTATTCATGATAATTTATCCTTTAGGACAGTTTGATTTATTAAAATATCTAACACCTTCTTAAAATCAGAAAAAGGAACGCTTATTTTCAAACCCGAACCATCATTTAATATAAATCCAATAACGGCCGGACCATAAAAACGCCAACGAACGAACATAGTTTTTGATAATAAATCAAATGTTTGTGCTTCTTTAACTAATACGGATTTAAAATTATTAAAATCGTAAAAGGAATCCCCATCTTTACAAGAAAAATATATACCATTCTTGGTTATTACATATTTCCCAGCCCTTAACCATTTATTCCCACTTGAATATAATATATCTTTGCGAAGAAAATAAATAAGGCCTGCAACTACCGCCAGCACAAATACAAACATTATAGTCACAACAATTCCCTCCATATTACCCCTCCAAATACTCAAAATCAAAACAAAAGCTAATATTATAAAAATCATGGCTACACTGAAAATAGCACTCATATTATTTTGTCGCAAAGAAACCTCATACTCAATTAATTTTTCACCTTTTATTTCCATATTTTTGTACCTTTATATTTAATTTTTCTTTTATAAAAAAGTTTCATGGGAGTTATTGTTTCCTTCCCTTTACGAAAGGGAAGGTGCCCGTAGGGCGGAAGGGTTTAAGTTAAATCATGAATAACCTCATAAATCCTATCCATCACATTTACTATATTATAATAAATATCATTATTATTAAACCTTAATACATTTAAATCCAGAGATTTCATCCTCTCGTCCCTGATTTTATCCTTTTCAACGGCCTCATCAGTGAAATGCGTATCTCCGTCAATTTCTATCACTAGATTAATTTGGGGGCAATAGAAATCAACAATATAATTCTCTATGCTATATTGCCTGAAAAATCTTAAATTATTAATTTGCTTTCTTCTTATTCTACTCCATAAAATCTTTTCTGCTCTGGGTATTTCTTTCCTTAATTTCTGTCTTAATGTTTTATAATCCTTTTGATTGAAAATTTGTGTCATGGATTAAACCCTCCCCAACCCTCCCTTTCGTAAAGGGAGGGAGAAATGCCCTAAATCCCTATTTAATAAATTTTAATTTTTATTTCCCTTCTTCTTTCATCTCTATCGCCTTAACCGGACACTCGCTGGCACATAATCCGCAACCCTTACACCAATTAAGATCGCAAGCATAAAAACCCTTACCTGATGAATTCTTCTCTCCCGTGGGAAAGCAAATTCCTTCCGGGCATACTCTCTCACAAATTCCGCATCCGATACATTTTTCAATATCAATAACCGGATAGACCAACTCGCGCCAATTGCCTGTCTTCACTTGGCTGGTCGTTCCGGGCTTGGCTGTCAGTAATATTTTCATAATTATTTAATTAGTTTTCCCCTATAAATTTCTTTTTTCTTTTCCTCCAGCTCATCTAAATACTCACCCCTTTCCAATGTGTTCCTGAAAAGTACTTCATCCCAACCGAAACCAATTTTTGCATATTGCTCTCTTTTTCTTCTTAAATCTATCCCTACTTTCATGCGTTGATCTCTATTTAAAAAATAATCTATATTCTTCGATGCTTTCCTTAATTCAGCAATAGATAAATTTTCCTCCCGCACAGAACCATTCCCTCCATAACGCCTGACTACTGCATATTCTCCGCCCGGTTTCTCCTTATTAATCTCCAATACCTCTCTTCTAGTTCCACTCTTGCTCACTATTAAATCTCCCACCTCCGGCTCATAACCGCCCTTCTCCTCTTCGAATTTTTCTTGTGCGCCTTGTTCTTCTGCTTCAGAAACAACATACTCCACTGCATTCTCAGTATTGTCCATATGATCAAAGCTTAACTCTTCCCGCTTTTTCTCTCCACTTTTTCTCGTTCTTTCAAATATAAAATATCCTCCTCCTGGTTTATTTTTATCAACTACTTTATTTAAAACTTTACGCCTTGTTCCGGTTTGACTTACTATTATATCGCCAACACTAACCCTAGAAGAAAAACTCTGCTCATCACCAGAAATGTCTCTGGCTTCTTCTAATTGAGCCAAATCACTCTCTACCATATAATACTTAAATTATTTTATTAATTCCCAACCTTTCTTGGCTGCTTCCACATTCTTATCTCCAATTTCTCCTTTAAATCTCTCGCGAATCGCTTTCTCTACTGACTTCATACTGATAAGTCCAGATAATCCAGCAAATGCCCCAAGAAGAATCGTATTGATAATCGGTCGACCAATTATGGTCATAGCTAAATCAGTTCCGGAAATTATTTTGAAATTCACTCCTTTGGGCAAACTGATATTTTCCGGCATCTTGGAAGCATTAACCAATACCGTAGCGCCTTTTTCCAATCCGGCAAAGACGTCCACGCCGTCAATTAAACTAACATCTTGAATTATGACAAAATTTGGGAAGTAAACTTGACTACGAAGCCGTATATATTTATCATCAATTCTCACATAAGCGGCCACTGGCGCACCACGCCTTTCCACGCCAAAATTAGGAAAAGCCTGCGAGAACTTGCCATCATAAAACACTGCTTCAGCAACAAGCTCGGCCATGGTCACTGATCCTTGGCCTCCTCGGCCGTGAATTCTTATTTCAATCATAAAATTAATAATTTTCAATTTCTAATCTTATTTATTATATAGCTCCTTATACTTAGCTAGTATTGCTTCCCAATCCTCCATGGTCACAGCACCTTCTATTTTCTTGCCATTAATGAAAAAAGTTGGAGTTCCTTGCACTCCCAAACTCTCGCCATCGGCCATATCCTGCGTCACCTGATTAGCATATTTGCCAGACTGAATACACTGGTACATCTTGTCCCAATCCATGCCCAGCGACCCTGCCAAACTTGAAACATTCGATATAGAATTAATATTGCCGAAATTAGTATAAAATTTATCATGAATAATCCAGAATTTACCCTGATCATTGGCGCACAAAGAAGCTTGAGCCAACAGATTGGAATTTTCATCCTCAACTACATAATTCCTGAATATATATAATAGCTCATCCTTATGCTTAGTAACAAAAGATCTAATAATCGGAAATTCTGCTTCACAGACTGAACACTGAAAATCAGCAAATTCCACAATTACTAGAGTCGACGAGGGATTACCCCACAAAGGCCTATCCATTCTCTCGGCCAAAACCCTAGTCGCATCCTTCGTTATAGATCCAGTGTTGGCCATCACCGTAGATGGAGCAGATGGTGCCGTTGAAGAGATAGTTGAAGAAGAAACACTAAATAAATTATCTATATTATTTAATTGCTGTAAATCGGATTTATCTACGCCCAAACCGGAAATCATAAGATACGCCAACAAAGCAATCAACAGTACAATTATAATAGCCATTATTATTATGGCCTTGCCCCAGCCTTTTTTATACCACTTAATTTCGGAATAAACAGGATATTCTTCGGGAATCGGCTGACTAGACAGACTGGGCATATTAGAAACATTATAATCAACCGGATTTTCCGGCGAACTTATCGGCGCTTGATTAGAATTATCTAAATTATCCATATTAATTAATTTTTATGACTAATGACTCCTAATAATCTGAATTATAGCACAAGATCTCTTGTCTTCCAATATTGACTTAATTATCAAACCGTGCTAATATAAACATATCCAATTAATTTGTTTATTTGTTGTTATGTGGATTAACTTAATTCAACTTATTTCTGCTATAGCTCTAATTATAGCAATTTTACTACAAAATCGCGGTTCCGGACTTGGCTCAGCCTTCGGCGGAGAAGGAAATGCCTACAGATCCAAAAGAGGAATAGAAAAAACCTTAGTTAAGGTTTCTATTGTTCTAGCTATTATCTTTTTTGTTACCGCCTTTGTCAATCTTCTACGCTAAGTTGGCTATGGAGATTATTTCTATTGCCAAAAAATCTCAATTTTTATTTAATCGCTTTATTTAATCGGTAAATTCAGTGAATTTATTATCTTCGTGGAGAAAGAAAATTTCTGATTTTTTCTCTTCCAAAAATAAACAACTTAGGGAATTCCAAAAACAGCACCGACTGGATATGCACTTGGTCAGTTCTTTGAATAAATCCAAATTTCCAACATTCAAACAACTGAAATATCTACCAAAAATGCTCAATCGGAAAGAAAAAAATACTATGGGAATATTGGCCATAGTAGTGCTTCTGGCCGTCATTCTATTAATTACTAATTTATATTTTCTCTCTACTGTTTCCATCCCTCAGAAGGGCGGACAATATATGGAAGGATTAGTGGGTGCTCCCCGCTTCATTAATCCCATCCTGTCGCAAACCAATGACGTAGATCAAGATTTATCCAAATTAATCTTCTCCGGCTTGCTTAAATTTGATAAAAACAGACAGCTCATTCCCGACCTAGCCGACCGCTACGATATTTCCAGTGACAATCTGATCTACACCTTTCATCTGAAAAAAAATATCAAATGGCATGACGGAGAACCTTTCACGGCTGACGATGTCATATTCACCATAGCTTCCATTCAAGACCCAGAGTTCAAAAGCCCGCTATCTATCAGTTTCCAGGGTATTATTGCCGAAAAGATTGATGAAAACACAATAAAATTCACCCTTAAAGAACCATTCGCTCCTTTCCTGGGGCTAATGACTTTCGGTATTTTGCCTGAACATTTATGGTACAACGTGCCAGCAGCCAATGCCGATTTAACGGAATTAAACAAAAAACCAATTGGAACTGGCCCTTGGCAATTCGACTCATTCACCAAAGACCAAAATGGAGTCATCTTTTCTTACGCCCTGACCCCCAACCCTTATTACTATGGCGATAGGCCGAATCTTGATAAAATTGTTTTCAAATTCTATGGTGATTTTAATTCTGCCATAGATGCCCTGAAAGGCAAAAGCGTACAAGCCGTTACTTATCTTCCTCAAGAATTCCAGGCCGAACTCAAAAATTACAAAAATATAAATTACCAGAAATTATCCCAGCCCCAATACACCGCTTTATTCTTCAATCAGAAAAATAATGGTTTTCTTCAAGCTGACTACATCAGGCAAGCGCTGGCTCAAGCCATAGACAAACAAAAAATTATCAACCAAGTACTTCCCGGCAATGCCAACGCCATTGATGCTCCTATTTTGCCTAGTATCAATACCAACCCAGACATTACCAAATATAATTTCGATCCACAATCAGCTATAAACCTCCTAGAAAAAAATGGATGGGCTATAAATTCTACAACTACCAATGGCATAACGGAGCAAGTTATGCAGAAAAAAAATCAAACCCTGGAAATCACCCTAACCACGATTGATCAGCCTCAGAACACCCAAATTGCCAATATTATCAAGCAAGAATGGGGACAGATAGGCATTAAAACAAATATTCAATTAGTAGATAAATCCAAAATTCTTCAAGATGTTATCAATACTAGGAAATATGAGGTGCTATTATTCGGAGAAAAGTTAGGCTCTGATCCTGATCCGTTTCCTTTCTGGCATTCCTCGCAGAATGAATACCCTGGCTTGAACTTGGCCGTGTTTTCCAATAAGACAGTAGATCAGCTATTAGAAGATGCCAGGAAAACCAATGATTGGGCAACCAGGGAAAAGAATTATCTGGCTTTCCAGAAAATCGTCTCCCAGCAATTGCCGGCTATTTTCCTCTACAATCAAATCTATATCTATCCCCAAGATGATAGCATCAAGGGCTTTGACGTCAAAAACATCTCCACGCCTTCTGATCGATTTGCCAACTTATACCAATGGTATATAAAAACCAGAAGAATTTGGAAGTAATTTGTAGGAATTGCCGATGTGGTGAAATGGTATACACGCACGGTTCAGAACCGTGTGGGAGCAATCCCGTGAGAGTTCAAATCTCTCCATCGGCACAGATGTATTGCAACTTCTACAACTTGCAGAATCAATAGCGGAGAGAGTTTCCGCCCAAGGCGCCTGCCCGCCTTTGGAGGGGACCAGCCTCGGGCTGGCAAATCTCTCCATCGGCATAAATAGTGAACTTATAAATAAATAATTTTCTGCTTCGACGCTGTGATCAACCCTCTCCACGGCTTCAGGCAAAACATTTATATCTTTAATTGATTTTCTACCGCCCAAAGATCAATTCGTTAGTCGTAAATCTCTGTTTGCTTTTATAAATAATTTTAATTCTTAGTGGAATTAATACATTCCATTTTTGAACAAAAAAACAAATGTATGAACAATTTAAATTTTAATGAACGGAGGCCTCACCGGACCTTCAAACCAAATTCCGGTAACCCGCCAACTTCCAAGGCGATAAATTTGGATAAAGATAAGTATTTTCCTATTCTTACTGGTAACAGTAAAAAACCCCAAAGTAAACCTCATAACGGAGAGACAAACAGGCAAAAACTGGGAAAACCTGAAATAAAAAATTTTACTCCCGAAAAAAAATCCGGGGAAGTCTTAAAAGTCATTCCTATCGGCGGGTGCGAGGAAGTAGGACGCAATATGACCGTATTTGAATACGGCCAAGATATTGTAATTCTCGACATGGGAATTCAATTTCCCGAAGAAGACATGCCTGGCATAGATTACATCATTCCCAATACTGATTATCTCAAGGGCAAAGAAAAAAACATCCGTGGAGTTATTTTTTCCCATGGACACTTAGACCATATCGGAGCCGCCCCCATTCTGCTTGAAAAATTGGGTAACCCCACAATTATTGGAGCTGACCTTACTTTGGCCATGGTCAAACACAGACAAGAAGATTACAAAAAGGGCAGCGCCGACAAACTCAAAACAATTGTCGTCAAAAATCTAAGTGACAAAATTAAGCTAGGCATCTTTGAAATCGGTTTCTTCCAGATTGAACATTCCGTCATGGACGCCGTGGGAGTAATCTTTAAAACTCCAACAGCTACCATTATTCATCCTGGAGATTGGACACTTGAGAAAGATACATCGGGAAAACCTATTTTGGACTATACTTTCTTAAGCAAACTTCCTAGGCCGACTGTTCTCATGATGGAAAGTCTTGGCGCTATCGATGTCAGAAAAAGTGCTACAACCGCTGAAATGAAAAGCAATATCACTAAACTGCTTTCTGATGCTCCAGGAAGAATTATTCTGGGAACATTTTCCTCACAAATAGAAAGAATAGATTGGCTTTTTGAAATCGGGCAAAAATTGGGTAAAAAAATCGCCCTTGACGGCTACAGCATGAAAGTAAATGTTGAGATCGCCAAAAAACTTGGATATATCAAAATAGCTAAAGGGCAACTGATCAAAATTGAGCAGATTGATGATTTTCCTGATAATAAAATTCTAGTTCTTTGTACTGGCGCTCAAGGTGAAGGCAATGCTGTCTTGTCAAGAATTATTGAAGGTACTAACCGTCACATCAAAATCAAAAAAAATGATACTG
>CAIPBY010000090.1 GCA_903863425.1 Candidatus Buchananbacteria bacterium
CGCTTCTTGCTCGGTTGAGACAAACCCTTTTGAAAAAGTAGTTCTTTCTCCTTGTCGGGCGTAGCCTCCTAGCGTGAGTTTATCACGGAAAAAATTAATATAACTCTAAGTACTTTAATACGAAATTGTTACGGCTTTAGCTTTTGTATAGACTAAAGCCATCTATTTTAATTTTCTGTTTATGGATATTGAGCCCATTTAAAGCCTCGAAGCATTTTTCTTCATGTTCGTCCATAAGTTCAATTTGATAATTCACCTGCGGTTTATTTTTCTTACCATTGTATTCCAAAATATTCGCCAAGCGTATTCCACTTAACATTTCAAGGAAATTAGTCATGGAGCCGTTATATCCAATTTCCTTAATTTTTTTCCATAATATCGTAGTCAGCATATATCCCATCACGCAAGTAAAAAAATGTATTTTAATTTTTTGATCAGTCCAGTGAAATTCAGGGGTTAATGCTAAATGAATTGGACTTTTTATATTTTTGAAAGCATTTTCTATAAAAGACTGTCCTTGGTAAGCGTTGATTATTTCAGATGAAGTCCAATTATGCCTGTTAGTCATTATTATTCTGAATCCCAGCTTATCTTCAATATTTGCTATTGCCTGTTTATCTATTTCGCACGTTATCACATAAGGCTTATTTTTTTTCTTACTCACGCCATAATCAATAAGTCGTGGAGTGGTTCCCGGCATTGAGATAATTTCATCTATTTTATTAATGAGATTTTTGCGTGTGAATTTAATGGAGCGCGGATTTGCAAGACGTTTATTCAGTTCCTCTAAAGATTTGAGTTGTTTTTCAATTGTAGAGTATATTCCCCGTAGTTGACCGGCTTTTAATTTCTCACTTATGTAAACAAGCACTGTGCGTTCTTCACCCCATATACTTCGTTTATCTCTGTAAGCGGATAATTCATTTCCATTTACAATTATTTGTTTGAAATTGTTCTCTGCATCATTGACCAGCGCTTTGTGATGAAACGGAGTTAAGGCACCCACATAGTGCATTTTTAAATTTGAAATGATTTCCAAATTCTTTTTCGCATTGCACCCTCTGTCAAAAACGATGGTGTGCATATCCACATTCATGCCAAGGTCCAGCAGGCGTTTTCTTATTTTAATAAGCAAATTTCTAAAAATAGTGGAATCATTTTTATTGCCCTGATAGGTTTCATGAAAAATAGGTGTCAAATCTTTTCTGGATACAACCATCGCCAAGCCAACTTGTCGCAAATCTGTTCTTTTTTGCTTGTTCTTGCCACGTTGAGCAATAGTGCACCTGATGTTAGTGGTATTAATGAAGGTATAAAAATTTGTGGTATCATAAAATAACGTGTCTGAATCCAACGTGTATTTATTTTTGATGTTTTTAAGCAGATTCAGTTCGATATTACCTATTTTTCCTTCAGGTAAAGAATCCATCATATCCCAGAAATGCTGACTGTCGAGTTTTGAAAAATCCATTCTGAGTAAATATGACAAGGATGTTTGTTTTGCCCAGGCATACCAGCCATCCTTACTGGTTGGTTTGCATACTCGGCCAATTGCGGCCAGAAGCAATGTCGCCCCAACTGTGAGATTATTACGAATTGGCCGGCCCGCAAAATACTTCCTTTGTGATTCAACATCATTATTAATCAATTCAACTATATTCAATTCCTCTGCTACTTTAAGCAAAACTGCAACCAATCCGTGAGAATAAGATTTAACTGTCAATGATTTACCTTTGCGATTTCTGAGTTTATTCAGCAATGAATCCGCCGTGCCAAGATGCTCAAGAACAATGGGCCTAGGTTTTCCATTCACTCTTTGAGACTGGACAATCTGCCAATACTTCCTGCCATTTACCATTTTAGGTTGGATTGATGCCATTTTTATCTCCCAAATTATTTATTAGTGTATACAAATTATTAAATAATAAAATAATTATAGCATAACTATATTAATTGTCAAGCATTTACATATACGTATTATTATTATTTATAAGTATATTAATTAGTGTATACAATATTTGGCGCAAAAATAAATCCACAACTCTTTGCTAATAAAAGAATTGCGGATTATAAAAATCAGAATAATTATGATTTTAGAATAAACTCACGCTAGGCGAAGACTGAAGACTCTTTTCCGAAAACTTTTGTCTATTTTCATTCCCTTGCGGCTTTGTGCCTTTGTGAGATAATATCTTTTTTGATTTTTAACGCTAAATTCTCCCACCGAGTCCTACGAGGTTGGGAGAAATGATTTTGTTATGGTTCTTTAAGTTTGTTCCCACAATGGTAACAAAATGATATTCTATCGATAATCTCGTTATCACA
>CAIPBY010000091.1 GCA_903863425.1 Candidatus Buchananbacteria bacterium
GTTCTTGACAATCCCTACATTTATTTTGATCTTTTTGATCTTGTTGACTCACGACGATACTCCTTCTCTAATGTACGACACAAACAAAAAATCGACTCCGACCGACAGGGTGGAACCGATTGACCTTCTTATCTAAATTCTACTAGACAATGTCAACACTTCCACCCCTTGGCAAGAGTAGCAACAAGCCTAACAAATTTGTGGTGAAAGTCTTATTCATATACTTATATATTAAGTATATATAAATTATGAGAAAAGTCAATAAAAAGGAAAGGTCGTCGCAGACATGTGTAAGCGACGACCTGTTTTTGGTGTTAGGCAGGATGTTATTCAAGGGGAAGCTTCAATCCTTGTTCAGCGAGCCATTCGTGGAGTCTCTGGCCAGTACCCTTATAGTAGCTAAAACATGGGATGCCATCGTCCAGATCTGATGCTCTACGAGCGCCAAGTGGGATTGATAAATCGAGACCCAACTTACTTGCTTCATAACCGCTATAAGTATTTATCACCTCTTGCCATGTTGCGCGTGAGTTAACACATATTTGGATTTGATTCAAATCCAGGCAAAAGGTTGGGAATTTCCACTCCACCAGACGCCATGTCACTGATGATTTTTTCGAAGGAACCCCCACCAACGAAACAAGGAAAATCGCCACGATAAAAAGACCTACAACTATCAAACAATCCCCGTGGGAACCCTGCACATTAAGCATTTCCATTGCCGACCCTCCTCTTCTGAATCCATACTTGAACCCAACTCAGACAATTACCACGACAGACTATAATATAACACAATAATATAGAATGTCAATATCTACCGCATCCCTTCAATTACTGCCAACTTATAAATATACCCATTCAAAAGCGCCTCCCAGGAGGCTTCTTCTATATTCTCTTTAACTCCCACAGTCTCCCAAGTGTGCTGCCCATCAGAAAACTGGATCAAGACACGAACCTTGGCTGCAGTTCCTCTGAAAGCATCAACTGTTCTCACGCTGAAATCCACCAATTTCAAATGGTCGATCTTCTCCGTATAGCCGTTAAGCGACTGACGAAGCACATTATCCAAAGCATTGACCGGACCATCGCCGGAAGCATTAAGCCATTTTTCTTGCCCGTGGATATTTATCTTCAGACTGGCCACGCACTCACTCCCCTCTCCAACTTCCTGTTTATTGAGTATTTGCCATATATTTACTTTGAAATATTCAGGCAATCGTCCCAATTCCTTGAGGAGAAATAAATGGAATGAAGCGTCAGCTAAGCCAAAATTAATTCCCTCATCAACGAGGTTCTGATAATCCTTAGCAATCTCATTTACTTTGTCCTCTGGAATTTCTATGTTTAATTCTTTGGCTTTGGACAAAAGATTGGATTTGCCAGATTGCTCGGTAATTCCAGTAGTGACATAATTACCAAATATGCCCGGATCAGTGTGCAGATAACTTCCTGGATCTCTCTGTTGTCCGGATTCATGCATACCAGCTTCAGTATAAAAAGCAGACTCACCGACATAGGGCTTCTTAGCATCGGGCACAGCGTTAACCGAGTCGCAAACTTTCAAATAGATTTGCGTTAAGTTTTTTAGCTGATTTTCATCTACGCCTTGAGCGCCATAATCCAAACACATATTAGGGATAAAGGCCGTCAAATCAAGATTGCCAGTTCTCTCACCAAATCCGCCTATCACACCCTGGAAATGCCTCACTCCGGCCTTCCAAGCGGCCTCAGCATTGGCCAGAGCTCTTCCCCGGTCATTGTGAGTATGAATTCCCAACATCTCTAGCGGAACGTGTTTAGCGGCCTCTTGCACCGCCTCAACCACTTTCTCCGGCGTCATCTTGCCGTTAGTATCGCAAAGTACCAATCTAGTGGCACCAGCATCACGAGCCGTCTTCAAAACTTGGAGAGCATACTTCCCATCATCCTCGAAAAACGCCTGAAAATAATGTTCCGCGTCAAATATAACTTCAATATTATTATCAACTAATCTCTTAATTGATTCCTGAATTAAATCCAAATTTTCTTGGGCAGACTTAAGCAGTGACTTTTCCACATCACGTAATCTCACCTTTCCCACCAACACCCCGGCTGGCACTTTCAAATCCAAAATCGCTTGCACATCAGTTGCGTGAGTCCGCCCAAAAGCCGTTACTTTGGCCTTTAAATTTAATTCTAAAGCCTTCCTAATTCTTTCTTGTGCCGAGAAATTAGACGAGGCAAACCCCAATTCTAAGTATTTCACACCCAAATCATCAATGGCTTTTATAGCGTGCAAAGCGTCATTAATATTGGTTACCTCAACTCCCCTGCCTTGAACTCCATCGCGGAATGTGGTGTCTAGAATTTCTAGATTCATAAAATTTGTGTTTATTCCCCTCCTTTCCAAGGAGGGGCAGGGGGAGGTTCTGAATAATGGTATTTCGCGTTTATGTTTTATAAATCCAAGCCACTATTATTTCCATCTTTCAAAACCCCTCTTTGGTCTCCCCTT
Source organism: Candidatus Buchananbacteria bacterium (assembly GCA_903863425.1). Lineage (GTDB taxonomy): Bacteria > Patescibacteriota > Patescibacteriia > 2-01-FULL-39-33 > 2-01-FULL-39-33 > CAIPBY01. The sequence continues at coordinate 2,495 of CAIPBY010000091.1, forward strand.
GGAAAGGGGAGAAAGAAAAAACCCACTCTTGCGAGTGGGCGATTGGCTTTTTTAGCAATTCAACACTTCCCACTCAAAGACTGGATAATAATAATGTTAATAATATTTGTTCTTGTGAGATGCATGGATTTAAATAGAAGCTAAAATTATTTACTTAGAGCTTTAAATGTTTTTATTATCTGGTCAAACTCGGCGCGACGAGCTGTTAATTTGGCATCACCAACCTCTTGTGATTGATTTCCAGTAAAATAATACTGATTATTTTCGCCTAAATAACTTCTCATCGCTATTTCATTGTCTGGGTCACTTTTTATCTTATCCCACTGAGCTTTATTGTAAACACCTATTACAAAAATATCCGACCAGCTAGAAAAACCAAAGGAGATAACAGTGCCATATGAATAGACTTCCGTTTTTGTTATATATCCCTTCCACGTTGCCGGTAATTGCAAAGAAAAACCATAAGTTGTGTTTGAATATGCTTGTAACCCCGCTGTCACATCCAAAACTCCATCCTTAGTATAATCACTTTCGAAACCATCTTGAATAGTAATAACCTTAGTATTCCAATCTGAACCAAACATCATGAGAGCGGTAGTCGGATCCGGTATTGGAGCTAACTTATTGCCGACTGTAACCGTATAAATATTAGAACTGTTTTGAAATTTAATTAATTTAATACCCGGACGAGCAGTGACATTACTGCCATTTACTAGATTATCAAAATCTGTCTGAGAAATAGTCTTGATGGTCTTAATTGTATTATCAGTGGCTTTAATATTTGACCAACTGCCTGTGTGCCAAGTCCAAAAAGTGACGGCATTCACATACAACTGTCGTTTGTGCTCAGTATTAATATAATAAATCGCAGGATTAGTAGCGGTCTTAATTAAATCACCATTAGCGGGAGTGTAAGCGGCTGAAGCCAAAGGGACTCTCATTGCCAAACCCAGAGAACAAACAATAGTCGCAATCACCACGCTGTAAGTTAAAAACTTTTTCATCTTGTTTTAAGTTAAAAGTTATAATTATTTATTTAATTATACCTAAAATTATTATTTTCTGTCAATCATTACTTCTTCAGCGCCGGATCATCGGGCCAATCATAAGGCACGTTATAATACTGCAAGATAAATTTTCCGACATTAGCAAATACCGGAGCCACTACCGTCTCAGCTACTTTTCCCGCTTGGGGCTCTTTAATATCAATAAACATCACAAATTTAGGATCAAAAACCGGCGAAAAACCAATAAAAGAAGTATTCACTACGCTATCAGGCATATAGCCTCCGCCTGACCTAGGAACCTGCGCTGTGCCCGTTTTGCTAGCCACATGATAGCCAGGGATCGCCGCCGGCTTAGCCGTACCGGTCAAAGTGACATTTACCATCATACCCGAGAGAAGCGTAGCGGTTTTGGAAGAAATCACCTGTCTGACCACTTTTGGTTCTGTGGTTGACACCACCTTATTACCTGAACGAATTTGAGAAACAATATATGGACGCATCAGCTTCCCACCATTAGCGATAGCCCCTCCTGCCGCAAGCAATTGAATTGGAGTGACAGTAATTCCTTGGCCAAAAGAAGCCGTGGCCGCGCTTATCTCTCCTTTTCTGTCTAAACTAGAGACATCTCCTGGCATTTCTTTATCCAATTCAATTCCAGTTCTAACACCAAAACCAAAACTTTTCACGTATTGGGCAAAAACTTTGGGCGTAGTTTGCCTCATGGCAAAAATTACTCCCGTATTAATAGAATATTGTAAAACCTGAGTCATGGTTTGCAAGCCATGAACTTCATCATTGTAATTCCTAATTTTATATTTACCATAATCCGCCACGCCCGTATCCACAAAAGTGGTTTGCGGAGTTATTTTACCGGCATCGAGAGCGGCCGCCATGGTAATAATCTTAAACACTGAGCCCATTTCAAAAGCATCGAAGATGGCAGGATTATTATACACTGAAATATCATCTACTTGATTATATTTATCAGGATTGAAATCCGGAAATGAACACATGGCCAGAATGGCTCCGGTCTTGGGGTTCATTACAATAATAGATCCTTCCTGAGACTTCTGCCTCTGCATCATAAGATACAATTCCTGGCAAGCTTTGAATTGAATTGAACGGTCAATAGTCAAAACCAAATCGTTGCCATCAGTTTTTTCCTTAATCGAATTATCGCCTATGGCAATAGTATTACCCACAGCATCACGTTCAGAATGAATTTCTCCCATTGTTCCGGAAAGAATAGAATCAAAATAACCTTCCAACCCGTATTTACCCTTTCTACTGTCTCCTGAATATCCCCAAAATCCAAAAATATGCCCGCCCATTCCTTGCTCCGGATAAAACCTCCAATCTTCTTCTTTGAATTCCAAACCCTTGATATTTAAAGCCTTAATTGCTTCCACTTGTTTATCTGAAAGCTTTGATCGAATCGGCGCATATCTCTTGTCAGGCTGTGATAAAATCCCCATAAGCCTAGCTATCTCCTTGGTTTTTTGCCCTTCAAACCATTGTTCCTGCCTGGTTTGGGTGCTTTCCTGGATCACCTCATCAATAGAACTAGAAGAACTGGTCGTGATCACCACTGCTGAACTGTCATACTTCACTCCGTCAGGCAAACCCAGGATGTCAAATAATTTCTCCGCCGTATCTGTGGCATTTTCTATGCTTATGGGAACCGCATAAAGCATACTCAACTTCTGGTTGGCCACCAATGGAAAAAGCGAATTGCCAATAGCTGTATTTTCTGAGACATAAATAGAACCTCTTTCGGGAAAAAGCTTCTGATATAAATCATGCTGACCGGCCGCCAAAGCAGCATAGAATCCGCCTCGAATAATTTGCAAATCGAAAAGACGCACCAGAATACACAAAGAAAAAACAATAAAAAAAACAGCCAGCACTGTTATTCTCGTTTTCTCGCTGTATTGTTTCTTTTTTAATAATGGAGAGCGCCAAGCCATAGTTTATATAATTTCTACCTCATGGCCACTGCATTTCCTACCGGCGATATAACCTCAACTTTGGAAATAGGCACTAAATCTGATTTCGAGGCCCCATTTACTATATTGGCCATTGATTGTAATTTAATATAAGTTAAATTAAGTTTGGTATTAGACTCTTGTAAATCAGCCACCTGCCTTTGTAAATCATGGATTTGATAACCCTTGGTCGCCGTAATGTTAGTTTGCATCAGATAAGCCACGCCGACGAGAGCAGTTATCCCCACTACAAGCATCGTGCCCTTTACTCCACAGAAAAAACAAACTGCCATGGATCCAGCGCCTTTCTTCCTGTTTAATTCAGGAAAATGATGATTTGACTTTTCTCTTCTCCAAAATCGACCCATAGATATGGTTTATTAATTTTTATGCTTCTCTCGCCCTACGTCGCTAATAAAAGCTTTCTCAATGACTCTTAATTTTGCGCTTCTACTGCGCGGATTTTCTTGTCCTTCCTTATCACTTGCAATAACGGGCTTCTTGTTAATAATTTTTATTCTCGGCTTATCTTGTTTGGATTCATCTCGAAAATAATTTTTTATAATCCTATCTTCTCCGGAATGGAATGATATCACTGCCAATCTGCCTCCTGGTTTGAGAAGCTCAATGGCTTGAGGCAAAACTTTATGGATATTGCCGAATTCATCATTAACCTCAATACGCAAAGCCTGGAATACTCTCGTCGCTGGCTGTTTCTTGGACTTAGAATGATAATGTCTGTTGTATATTCCTTCAACTATCTCAACTAGGGATTCTACCGTCTCTATATTGTTGCCATTTTCACGTTCTGATACAATTTTCTTGGCAATCGGCCAAGCGAGTGGCTCTTCTCCGTATTCTTTGAATATTTTGAATAACTCTTTCTGATTGTATTTTTTTAAAATATCTGCCGCCGTCATCTGATCGGATGACGCATTATATCTCATGTCAAGAGTTCCGCTATCTTGGAAACTAAATCCCCGACTCCTTGCGCCGAGCTGATCTGATGATAGCCCAAGGTCAAGTAAAATACCGCTAATTTCGCCAATTCGTTTATCATCGCTTAAATCTTTATAAATGTTTTTTAGATTTCGATAATTATCGTTGACTAATATCAAATTCTTGTTGCTACTGGTCTGGATTACATTGGGGTCAAGATCAATTCCGACAAGCTTGCCATCAGATTTTATACGCTCCAAAATTTCCAGTGAGTGGCCACCGCCTCCGAAAGTACAATCTATGAAATTCTGTCCAGGCTGAGGATCTAAATACTGTAATACTTCCCGCAATAGCACCGGTTCATGAATAGTGGCCATATAATAATTATTTTAAGTGCTTATACTCCGAGATCATTTAAATTTTCAGCGATATCTGTCGAGTTCTTCTCTGTTTCCTGCTTATAGGCGTTCCATTTCTCCTCATCCCAAATTTCCAAACGGCTGTACAAGCCGGCGATGATAGTATTTTTCTTCAAACCGGCAAATTCTCTAAGGTAATCAGGAAGTACTATTCTTCCCTGTTTGTCAAACTCCACTTCCATAGCGCCTGCCAGCATCAATCTTGAAAACGCTCTAGTGTTAGCCTTGTTAATGGGAAGCGAGGCCAACTTTTCCGCCATCTTATCCCATTCTCTCTTGGGATAAAGGAATAGACAACTATCCAAACCCTTGGTCACAACCGCCTTTTTCAATTCCACTCTAAACTTAGCAGGAATTGCCAATCTGCCCTTTGGATCGAGATTATGCTGGTATTGACCGACAAACATGAAAATTTATTTTGTAGCGTTTTAAAATTCACCACTTATCACCACCATTCACCCAACTACATATATTATAAACCACCAATCATACATCGTCAACCATTTATTATTATTATTTAGTAATTAAAAACACCCAATTTTTGGGCATTTTTATAACTCAATTTAATTTTGGTGGACAATGTGTGGACAACTAGAGACCATAATTATCCACAGGCTACTTAAATAATCCCATAAAGATGGCAGAAAAAATAATTACTAGCATATAAGCCAGCAAAATAATTATTCCGACGCTGGAAGAAACTATGGTTTTAGTTCTGACTTCGGTTTGAAGTTGTTGTTTTGGCAACATAATATTAAAATTTATTTGTTATGGGCTCGTCATCCCGAACGTAGCGATAGCGGAGATCCGGGATCCAGGCCCGAATTTTTGAACCTGGATCCCGGATATTTTGATGATTACATCAAAATTCCGGGATGACGAATAAAAAATTAATTTGATTTTATTGTTATATTTGGCTCTCGATCATAAAACGGCAAAACAATATTTCCTTTTTTAGCCTTCCTTATTTTAATTAATATTTTTTCAATCAAATCTTTATTGCCTTCAAATTCATCCTTTCTAATTCCCACCACCGGAATATTCAGGGCAAAACCCAAAGTATTTGCCACCACCACACCGATTCGCACCGAAGTAAATCCTCCCGGGCCAGTTACTACGCCGATTCCCTTCACTTGCGATAATTTTACCTTTCGTGATATCAGCATCTTCTCAATTCCGATCAGTAATTTTTCCGATTGCTTACGCTCACCAATTATTTTCTTGTACCAAAAGTTATCTGCGGATTTCGCCAGAATTATTTCGATACATTTATCATCTGTTGTGTTGAGGATTAAAAAATAGTTCATAAAGTTATCAAGTTCATAAAGTTATCAAGTTAAAATTCATTCTTTATGAACTTTATAACTTTCAACTTTATAACTAATAAATTATCACTTTTGTCCCAATATCTGCCCAATCATAAATCATTTTTGCCTGTGCAGTCAACATATTAACGCAACCATGACTCATGACACGGCCGAAATTATGATGCCAATAAGTGCCATGAATTGTATATGCCCCCTTAAATGAAGACACCCAAGGTACATTAGGCAAATTATATCCCACTCCCACCATATTAACTTTTGGGCGTTTATTAAATATGCTAAATAATCCTTTGGGTGTAGGCTTACTGGGAATACCTGAAGAAATTAGAAAAGTATCTAATTTCCGTCCGTCCTGCCAATAAGTCAATTGCTGTTTGACCAAACTGACATCAATGAATTTATAATCCGTGCTCCTATAATTACCAAAAATTCTTTCCGGCAAGGTGACAATTTCATTCTTGCCATCGCCGTCTATATCACCGACCGCAGTTTTAACTCCCACAATATAATTAGGAAAATTATACGGCTGGAATTCTTTCTGTAAATTACCTTTGGTGTCAAAAACCCTTACCAGGGAATAACCGTGAAAACTGGGGCTGGCCACAATCTCGGAATTGCCATCACCATTTAAATCTCCTGCTGAAACATTTATTCCGCCATTATATGTAGAATCGAAAGCCAAAAATCTGCCTATTTCCGTCAAATCAGAATCCAGAATCCGCACTTCCGGCTTATTGCCATAACCTGGAGCCACTAGAATATCATCTTTCCCGCCGAATATTGGCAATTTACCCAGATTAACGCCTCCTGTATTATTGAAATCTAATTTCTTATTTTTTAATAATTTTCCAGAGATATCATAAACAGAAACTTGGGTTGGTTGATTGAGATTTGCGCCAGTGACTATTTCCGACTTCTTATCGCCATTTAAATCAGCGACTGATACTTTAATTCCACTTCGGCTATTTGAATCGCCGGCAAAAAAATTAAATGAATTATTGCCATTTCCGTCAAATCCTCTCACCTGCGGACCACCTCGATAACCCGCACCGGTAATTATTTCCGCCTTACTGTCACTATTTATGTCTCCGGCCGAGACAAACACACCGCCTTTGAAGGCTTCAGAATAAGCTATAAATTCACCTAATTTTGTACCATCACCCTTCCAAATCTCCACCGTTGAAGTATTTCCACTTCCCGAAGAGACAATTATTTCTGCTTTGCCATCACCGTCAACATCGCCTAGGGTCAAATCCACATTCCCCTGATAAGTATTTCCACCCAATACCTCAAAGCCTGACTTTTGATTGCCTTGCCCGTCGAATATCTTAATCTGCGGGGATATGACATTATCGGCCTGGGTAATAGCCGGAACCATGGCCACACCCACAATTATCAAACACATCAGTAGAAAAAATTTCTTCATTTCTGAGTCTTTAATTTATCAACCAGCACCAAATTCTTGTGCTCCAACAAGTCATACAAAAATTTATCGGTCAGTCCCCGCCTATAGAGAAAATCAGATTTAGTCATAATTACATAATTAATCGGCCTGCCCAATTCCCGTTCAAATCCCTTAATCACCTTCTGGAAATTGGCTTTTTTGACATTACCTACTACCAACACATCTGCCGGGGCATCCTCCCAACCCACGAATATGCCGGAAAGCAAGAAAAAATAAATATCCCCCATCTTGTCCACCTTCTGAAGCAACGACTGATCCATAATAAGATTTGACTTGACGAGTAGCGACCGCAGATCATCAACAAAGATAAAATTACGGTTGAGTTTGTAATATTTTTTGTTATCCTTCAATTTCTTCTCTACCTCCCTCTCAAAATCCTCTTTGGTAGAAGCTTCGATAATCCCTATATTTTCCAAGTTAGCCAGCTCCCGACGCACTGAATTCAAATGCAAATCCAACTTCCTGGCGATTTCTCTGACAAAATAAAATTTCTCAGGATTATTAATAAAAAGCCGAAGAAGCAGCACCCTGGCCTTTGATCCAAAAATTTGTTCAAGCATAAAATAAGATGGATTTGCGTTCTAGTTAAATTGACGCGATTTTGTGTTTACGATACTTTTATTGTATAATAATATAGTTAAAGTGTAAAGAAAGAAAAAACCGAGCATGGAAAATTTCTCCAGCAAAATAAGCAAGCTTTCTCTGGAAGCCGATTCTTCTGCAATTGGCGAAGCTTTTGTAGTGAAGACAGAAAGAAATCTAGCCAAAAATCTCGGCTTACTCTTCGGCATTACTGATTTGCGGAATATGCCAGACGCTTTTACGGACAAATTCACAGAAATGATTTCCGATTTACGAACTGAATATTATCTTCCGCCATTTGATATCGAAGAAGGGCTGGAAAAACGCTTTGAAGAATGCCTGCAAAGAGCCAATAGACGCCTAAACAAGATTATCAATGAATCTTTTGAAGAAATCAACATCTCCGGAGTTCATGCGGTCATCGGGCTTATACACAAAAACAAAATTTATTTAAGCCAGATAGGACACATCAATGCTTTCCTTTTTCACCAGAAAAAACATTTTGACCGCATTATTATAGACATCCTTAACTCTGGAGCTGAGAAGAAAGCCAAGCCTGATCACGGAAAAATGTTTTCTAATATTGTCAGCGGAGCCATAAGCGAAAGAGATGATATTATAATTTGCAACTTCAAGCTCATGGAGGCTATTTCTCAATATGATCTCCTTGCTTTATTCGCCGATCATGAGTCCCAAGAAAGCATCCCGGCCAAAATAGAACAATTCATCGAATCACAAGGCCAAAAAGACAACTTCTACGCTATTATCATCCAACCAGAGGCGTCAGAGGTTGCCCAGCAATCCACCGGGTCACTACCTATAGACAAACACGAAGGAATCCCCTCGCTTCCTTCACAAAATTCCATCAATAAACTGCTTCGAACCCAGGAGAAAACAGAGAGGTATTTAACGCCGTCAATGATGCCTTCGTGGCAAAAAATTATTATTCTCATCAGCAGAGGCCTCAAAAAAACATCCGCTTTTATTTGGAAATACCTAAAAATATTATTGATTTATCTAGGTCGCCAAATCAAAAAACTTTTTGCAATTATCGCTCGCAAAATATCCAAAAAACCAGCCATTACAAATCCCATTATTCCTGGCATGGAAGAGCCAGCATTAGAACTGGGACTAAATAATGAATCGCCAAAAAATTACACTCTAGACGACCAAGAAATGTCCGGCCATGATCCTTTAAAAATTGTCAGTAAATGGCTTAATCGGCAAATGGCTAAGATAATGCGCTTTAGCGGACTCCAAAAGACTCTTCTGGTCTTTGCCCTAATACTAATTTTCGCCTTCAGTGAAAGCATCGTCTGGATGGGGCAAGTATCATCAACCAAAAAATCCCCCAATGATCCGAGCGTAATCTCATTGCAAGTTGAAGATCAGATAAATCTGGCCGAAGCGCAGAATATTTTTAATGACGATGTGGGAGCCAAAAACTACCTCCAACAAGCTAGAAATCTACTCGCCAAAATACCCAGCAACAAGAAATATCAAGCTATGAGAGCCGATTTGCAAAGTAAGATAGATAAATTAAGCCAAACCATACAAAAAATATCTTCCCTAGAAAATCCTCAACTGATAACCGACTTATCTGCGGATAATGCGCAAGTAAAAACCTTAAGTATTTCCAATAGAACTCTTTTCGCCTATGGCAACGCCAACCAGACGCTATACCAAATTGATTTGGACAAAAAGCAAATAAATAAAACAATTATTCCTCAAGCATCCAATAATATTGCCAAAATTACTTTTTTTGACAGCAAAAATTTAATTATTCTGGATGGCTCTGGCAATTTATCAAACTATACTCTCAAGGCATCATCTACTAACCCCTTGCTTTCCGGAAGCGCTAGTGATGTCTCCGTCTATGGCGGTAATATATATATCCTTCAAAAAGACAAAAATCAAATAATTAAATACAGCCTGACCAAGAATAAATTAGCCGCACCAAGCCCGTTAATCAAGAATAATTATAATGTTAGCAGTACTTCAGCTATTTTTGCCACCGTAAGTGGCGTAATCACCTTCAATAATTCTGGACAAATCAAATATTTCAAAAAGGGCGTGCCTGATAATACCATCTTCACGGCCGTTGATCCCGTAGTTAAACCGCCTATACAATTATATAGTGATTCTGCCGGCTACATCTATTTGCTAGACCAGACTAACCGAAAAATTATTATCTATGACAAAAAGGGGCAATTGAAAGTGCAAATAACTTCCGGCCAATTCAGCTACCTAGATGCTATGGCCGTGTCCGAGAAAGACAAAAAGATTTATGTACTTTCCGGAAACAAAATATTCGCCATTAATACCAATTTGTAATTTAATTATTGCCATACAAAAAACTCCCTCGGATATCCGAGGGAGTTTTTTATTTATTCTTCCCCTCCCCCTTTACAAGGGGGAGGCTGGGAGGGGGTCTACTTCAAAGTAACGGTTGCGCCGGCAGTTTCTAAATCTTTTTTGATCTTCTCGGCTTCCTCCTTCTTCACGCCTTCTCTTACGATCTTTGGAGCTCCATCAACCAAATCCTTAGCTTCTTTAAGGCCAAGCTCAGTCATGGTTCTAACTGCCTTAATAACGGCAATCTTGTTAGCTCCAGCACTGGTAATCTCGATGTCGAAAGAATCCTTCTCTTCAACAGCCTCCGCGGCACCAGTGGCAGCCATCATGACAGGAGCAGCGGCAGAAACACCGAATTTCTCTTCGAGCACTTTGACCAATTCAGCCAAATCAACAACTGATAATTTGTCAATTTGTTCTACCAAAGATTTGAATTTCTCTGGAACAATAACTTCTTTTTTTTCTTCGTCCATATTATTATAAATTTTCAATTTTCAATTTTCAATTTTCAATGATAATTCACTGAAATTAATTATTGAAAATATAGTTAATAAATTATTATTTAAACTGTTTGTTTTTCTTTGCTTTCCTTAACCGCATTTATAACTCTGACAATGCCTGACATTGGATTGGAAATGCAACCGACCAATTTGGCCAAAAGCTCTTTCCTCGATGGAATCTTGGATAATTCCAAAACCTTGGCATTATCGATATAATTTCCTTCGAAAACACCACCAACAAACTTGAATTTGTCATTGGTCTTAGCGAAACCAGCCACAATTCTCGCCGGAGCGATCTCATCTTCGTAGCCGAAAACGGTGGCTACTTCTCCTGACAATTCCTTGGCTTGGACTTCAGATACTCCCTTTTTCTCAAAAACCTTCTTAAGCAAGGTCTTTTTGGTAGCCATATACTCAGCGCCTTCATCACGGCACTTATTCCTCAAGGCATCGATTTCTTTGACTGGAATTCCGGAATAATTGACGAAAACCGCGGATTTCATTCTTTCCGCCTTTTCCTCTAACGATCCGAGAATAGCAGCCTTTTTAGATCTTGTTTTTGGCATAGTATTTTAATGTTAAATTATTATATTGTTAAATTGTTGAGGATATCCGCCCAAGGCGCCTGCCCGCCTTTGGAGGGGATTAATGCCTTCGCATTAAAAAACTGTGGTTTTCCACAGCGATAAATAGCTAAATTTAGCTAATTCCTCGGCAGGTCTTATATCTTTTCGACGCCCGCTGTCTGTGGAAAGTTAAGTTATGTTTAAATTATAGCAAAATTTGAAAAAAAGTCAATCTTATTAATTAAAATCTATCCTCTCCAAACTTCACTACGCCATACTTCCAAAACTCCATCTCCCTATTCAAATAATCTTCTTCATCCAATCCCGCTTTCTGGCACAAAGATTCAAAAAATTCTTTCTTGTCCGGCAATTCATCCCAAACTTGCGGTAAATATGTCGCACCCCTATCTCCATTTTTTATTACTACACCATCCCCTTTCTCAATATTATTAAAAATAATAGGCTCTAATTCACCCAAAATAGAAATTTCAATTTTTATTTCCTCCAGCTCTCCTCTTTCAATCGGCTCAAAACGCGAATCCCTAGTAGCTGAAATCGTATTATCGCGAATAGCCAGAATCAACGGCTCAATTGGCTCTGTATAGCCGACGCATCCGCGGAGATTACCATTCCTAGTCAGCGTCACAAATACTCCATACTTTTCCCATAATTTTTGATTTACAGTCTGGGGCTCATACTTCTCTCCGGCGCTCACAATTTTCTCCAAAGCAGTTCTGGCGATTTTGAGCAAAAATTCCTTTTCTCCTCTGGTAAAATAATCTTCTGTCATAAATTTCTGCTTAATCTAAATATTTCGAGATATTTACTTTATGCCCATCAAATGTCTTGGCAAACACAGCGTGACCGCTCTTGTCGGTTAAAAAATAATAGTAATCATTTTTAATTGGATATAGAGCAGCGGAAATTGAACTTAATCCCGGATTAGAAATCGGCCCTGGCGTAAGTCCTCTATATTTATAAGTGTTATATAGCGAATCAACTTCCAAATCCTTGCCATGGGGCCTAATATCGCCGGCCTTAGTAATATAATTCACGGTAGCATCGGATTGCAAAGCCATCCCTATATCAATTCTCTTCCAGAAAATATCTGAAACCATTTTCCGATCTTGCGAGAATTTGGCTTCCTTCTCAATTATTGAAGCCATAGTAACTATCTCAAAAATACTTTTGTTTTGCGACAAGACATCACTTCTCATGCTAGCATCAAATTTATGATCAAAATTATCCAGCATTTTCTTGATGATATCGTCCGCTGTCGCATCCTTAAAAATTCTATACGTATCTGGAAAGAGGAATCCCTCTAGACTATCCCCCTTGGCGGAACTTAAAAAGTCATATTTATCTTTCCAATTATCAAGCTTGACCGCTTGCAAGAAATCGGTACTCGAAATGACACCTTGATCTTCAAGATAACTAGCTATATCCGAGATATTCCAACCCTCAATAATGGTAATGCTTCTTTCTTTGTTTAAATTTTTACTGCTATTTAACTCATCAATAACTTCGACAATATCCATGTTTTTGGCCAAAGAATGATCTCCGGCTACGATTTTCCTCTTACCGCTGATATATGAATAAAATTCAAAAAAAAATTTATTGCCAATAATTCCTGCATCTTCCAATCTCGAGGCGACTTTTTTAATATTTTCCCCTTTCTCTACTTTGAATATGACCTTTTCCGCACCGCCTAATTCAGGTCTGTATATTGACGCCAAAAAAAATAACGCCGCCAAGACAATTAGCAGTATTACAACTACAGGAATTATAATTGACTTCCTCATATTTATATTTCAATTATAACAATTCACAGACGTTATAACAAGGCGGATAATATGTTATAATAAACTCAACACTATGAACCGAATACAAAAAATATTTTTAGTTATTGGCGTTTCAACTGTTATTGTCCTTGTCGCCTTCAAGACTTTTATTGGTTTTAGCCTATTTTCTTATCCTACCGCCTCTGCCTACAACAACAGCGAAGTCAGCGCCAATGACCTTATAAATTTAACCAATCAATACCGCGTTAATCGTGGCCTCAAGCCTCTGACGCCAAATGCGCGCTTGACCCAGGCGGCTCTCAATCACGCCAATGACATTATCAGCAAGGATTACTTCGATCATACTTCTCCTGATGGCAAGAAATTTTCTGATTGGATAAAAGAGGTCAATTACAACTATTTCTATGTCGGCGAAAATTTAGCTATTGATTTTGATAATGACAGCCGAGCCTTCCAGGCCTGGGTTGAAAGCCCAGGGCATTTGGCCAACATTGAAAAACCTCAATACCAGGAAATCGGTGTAGCTACGGTCAGAGGCAAAATGAAAGGAAGAATGACCACAATCATGGTACAAATGTTCGGATCAAGGCTCTTGCAACCTACAGGCCTCTAAAAAGCAAAAACCAACCTAAGATAAAAAGCCCCATAACTAATCTGTACCAAGCAAAAACATTCAACGAATGATTACCGAGAAATTTCATTAAAAACTTAATGGCGAAATATCCGGTTATAGCCGCCGACAAAAATCCAAGAATTAAAATCATTACCGGCAGTTGATGCCAATTTGTAACATCCAGAAACGATTTGAGCCCTGCGCCCAGAATTATGGGTACTGAAAGCAGGAATGAGAATCTGGCTGCCTCTGATCTTTTCAAGTTTTTCCACAAACCTGCTATAATAGTAATACCAGATCTAGAAGTTCCAGGAATTAAAGCTAAGGCTTGAGCACAACCGAGTATAAAAGCATCAGACTTTTTCATTTCTCTCAAATCTTTCTGTTGAGTGGCATATTTCTCAGCCACCCAGAAAAGAATAGCCACGCCGATAAGCATAAAAGCCACCACTAGTGGAGCTATCGGATTATTGTGGAGCGTATTGGTAATAAAATGATCAAAAGTAAAGCCCAATATCCCGGCAGGAATTGTACCAATGATAACCATCCAAGCCAGTCTTTGATTAAAATTATTAGATAAGTTGAAATTTACCAAACTAGAGAAAAAACCACGGATTATCTTCGCAATATCTTTGTAGAAAACAAGTAGAATTGCAACCAGGCTTCCAAGATGCAAAACCACATCAAACAAGACATTGTCCGGCAAATTAAAACTGAACATATCGTGGAAAATAATCAGATGGCCAGAACTAGATATTGGCAGAAATTCAGTTATACCTTGTATGGCACCGGAGAGAATGGCAAAAAAATAATTCATAA
>CAIPBY010000092.1 GCA_903863425.1 Candidatus Buchananbacteria bacterium
CAATTTTCAAACAATGATTAAATTTTCAATTTTCAATTGGAAATTATGAAATTGAAAATTGTTTGAAAATTGATCATTGGAAATTGAAATTTTTTAATATTATTTATCTAATTTTAGATTAAATACACCCATCACCTCTTGACAAATATTTCAATATATGCTATACTCCAAATTGAGTGTCTGGTGCCAAGTAGGTGCCGACTCAAACAGCAAAAAAGTGCCCCTTCATGCGGAAGGAGCCATTACGGAGAAAGGGAGTTTACGGAATGAAGAACATTGAAACATTTTTACGGTTGGCCTCTATTTGCGTCGTGTTGATGATTGGGTTTTTTGTTATCAGCGCGATTGCATCGAGAACGGCCTGTCCCATGACGGCGAAAGCGGCCATGTTCATCAGCTATGGCGCTGCACTAATGGGCGTCGGATGTGTGCTGGGATTGTGTTGGACATTGTTCTACGCAATGTTCTCGGAATTGGCTGAGTCGTTGGAAACGGCCATCACCACACGCACCGAGCAGTTGTGGTTGGGCATCCCCTTAGGCCTGGCCACTTATGTGACCACGGTGGTAGTAATACTGCAATATCTCGAGGCAGACAAACTACTGTCCTGGAGCAACGCATGGGTCGTGCCAGTGACAATCGTGACATCCGCCCTTGGCTCGTCCCTCATGGATAGCCCGCAAAGGATGCGAGCGATCCGCCAAAGGATCCTAGACGAGGCCGACAGAGCGACCATGATAAGTCCCGGGATACCGCGTCGCGTCGCGATGATTAACGGCATCCCAACCGTGGTCATCGACCTCAAGGCACTCCTCGAGATGAGCGCCGAGGATTCACGGGAAAGAAGAAAGAGGATGGAGAGAGCCATCATCCTCAACTGACCCAAACAGACCGTCAGGTCGCTAAGGAGTTCAAAGAACTTCTTCAGCGACCGACGGCCTGATTTTTTTATTTTAATTATTGAACCCGCACCCTTGCAAGCATTACAAAATATTGTGCCAATTTTCCCTAAGCGCGAGCGTTAAGAGCCAGCATATAGCCTCAGCAGAGGCGCATGTGGCTTAGCTCGCGCAGGGAAAATTTGGCCATGATTTTGTACGCTTGCGTTTTGGCCCCACCTTTTTAAAAAGGTGGGTTTGAGATAAAGAAAATTTAATTCCCTCCGAATCTTCTAGTCCTTCTCTCAAATTCCTCGATGGCCTCGTCCAAATCCTTTTCCGAAAAAGCCGGCCAATGGCATTTTACAAATAGCAGTTCACTATATACTGACTGCCAAGTCAAGAAATTAGACAACCTCTGCTCGCCTGAAGTGCGAATTATCAAATCCGGATCAGCTTGACCCGCCGTCCAAATATTATCAGAAATAATTTTCTCATCAATATCTTTCGGATCAACTCCACCAGCTAGGACCTTTTTCACCGCCTCGACGATTTCCAATCTTCCGCCATAATTCAAGGCAATGTTAAGAGTGCCTTTATCATTATTCTTAGTAAATTCTTCAGCTTCATCAATGGCTTTAACTAATTTATCAGAAAGGCGACCTCGACTGCCGATTATCTTTAACCTAATTCCCCTTTCCATGAATTGAGAAATTTCTTTGGTTAATCCTAAATGCAATAAATCCATGAGATAACTCACTTCCTCCTCTGCCCTGTTCCAATTTTCCGTAGAAAAAGCATAAACGGTCAACGTCTTAATCCCTCTTTTGATGCACCAATCGCCGGCATCTTTCATTTTGTCATAACCATGACGATGACCCTCAAAGGCCGGCAAGTTATTGTCCTTGGCCCACCGGCGATTACCATCCATGATTATTCCTAAGTGATTTATTTGGGGCATATTTAGCTAATCTATTCGTGAAAAACAACCCTTTTATTATAGGGCTGTTTCTCGTTTGAGTCAATTAATTTAACAACTGCAGGAATCGGCTCTGGCCGAACCATCGGCATCAAGATTCACTCCTTCTTTTTTCAATTTAGCATATTCTTCCATAGTCGCTCGAAGAGCTTCTTGAGCCGGGCGCATATTGATTCCAATTTTTACCAAATTATTAGATTGCAAGATATTGCTCGATCGCTTCTTGGCAACAAGACCCTCTGAGACTAAGTCATCCTCAGTAATCCACTCATTCTTGTGGCTTGGATCAACCAGCTCCTCATAGAGCGCAATTATTTCCTTGTGCTTAATGCTTCCAGGGTTAGCCACGTGGAAAATTCCTGGGGCTTTCTTCTCGAGTAATTGCCGAAATACTTGCACCATGTCACTTATCACGGT
This sequence comes from Candidatus Buchananbacteria bacterium, assembly GCA_903863425.1. Classification (GTDB taxonomy): domain Bacteria; phylum Patescibacteriota; class Patescibacteriia; order 2-01-FULL-39-33; family 2-01-FULL-39-33; genus CAIPBY01. Next base: position 2,275 of record CAIPBY010000092.1, read on the forward strand.
CAAACTATTTTCTACATCAATAATTTTTGGATACTTAGCCAGCTTATCAATAATGTTTCCGCCGAAAGGAATAGAATCCATGGGCATCCTAATTCTAGCAATTCCCACATTGGGCAAAGTCATGAGCGCCAAATCTCCGGCATATTTGGCTTTGGTATAGACTACACCAGGATTAGCAAAATCATCTTCTTTCCAACCCTTAGGATCAGGAGAAGCGCCATAAAAAATACAGCCGGAGCCGATATGAAGCAGATAGATCCCTTTCTTCTGACAAGCCTCAGCGATAATTATGGGCAAAATAGTATTACCCTTAATTGTCTCAAGCTGATGAGTCTCACACCAATCCACATTGGGCTTACCCACAATACCGGCAGCATTTAGTACAGCATCCGGCTGATGCTCTTCTAAGACGGCAATTGCCTCTTCCACACTGTTTATTATCTTGTCGCTGACTACAGCGTCTGGCCAGGCCTTGGCGCATTTAGTGCCAATATAGCCATTTCCAATGATTAGGATTTTCATTTGTTCTAAATTTATTATTTATTATCCTAAATTATCTTAGCATATTTTTGATGAATAATAAAAGCCTTCAATATCTGATAGAAAATAGCCCGGCATAGCGGGCTATTTTAAGATATAATACCAATTAAAATTATAACTTGCCTGGACCATTAGGGCTATAACCGCTGATTACTTCCCAACCGTCTCTGTATCCATCCCCGTCGCTGTCGGGATTGTTAGGATTAGTTCCGTAAGTATTAGACTCGTCATCATTGGAAAGTCCATCACTATCGCTATCAGCGAAATCAGCATTAGCTTTGGCATAATCGGCTTCAAAACTCGTTTGGATGGTTATAGCGCCCTCTTTCCAATTACGTCCATTACCATAAAATGTCACGGCCTCTTGATCGGTCAAAGATTTCAATTTAGCATTTCCAAAAACCGTGTAAACTTGGGGGCTATTGTCAAATTTCATTAACTTGGCTCCAGGCTTTACCGTAACATTCTTTCCGACGACTATAGAATCTAAAATTGATTGAGAGACTTTCTTAATTGTCTTAGTGGTATTACCAGATTTAATATTGGACCAACTGCCCGTATGCCATGACCAAAAAGTAGCTGAATTTGAATACAGCTGACGTTTATTCTCGCTATTTATATAATAAATCGCAGGATTATTAGCGGTTTTAATTAAATCACCAGGCACAAGATCGCCCACGGGTGTTGCGTTCGCGCTTAAAGAATAATTAACTACAAAAGGATCACTTTCTGATGAACTATTTTTAACCTTAACATAAACTGAACCACTATTTGCGCCTTTGACCTTATATATGTATCCGCTTGCAGAATACGGCCACCAGGACTCTCCGCTAAAGGTGGAATTCTCGCTTACCGTTACTGAAATAATTGAATTATCTGCGGATAATTTTAAAGTAATAGTACGATTATCATAATTACTGTTAATTATCTCCGCCTTAGCTCCAGTAATCTTTGGTGCACTATATCCACCTCCGCCGCCTCCACTTGGAGGATTTACCGGAGGAGCAGATGGACAATCGCTTGAACAATTAGCATGTGTTTCTCCAGCATCACAGTGATCATCATTATCGCAAACATCTACAACGACTACGGTTGGTCGCCAACCAGTAACTACATTACAAAGAGGGCTACCACTACTAGTACAGTCAAAATTCAATTGGCCATTAGTATCTCCTGCGGTTGTTGTACTTATATCATAAAATCTACCCGTACTAGTATTAATCTTAACGCCATTGAAACTCAACCAGCCCACATTTTCACTCCAAGCATAACCGGACAAATTACCATTACCATCATTTGCAACGCCACAACCTTCCGTACCACTTCCGCAATTAGGATTAAAATTAAGCCAACCATAATTAGTACTCCAAGCATAACCGGTAAGTCCGGTACTACTAACCGTCAAATTACCACCATCTGTATAGAAATTAACCCAACCAATATCCGTACCCCAAGCGTAAGGATAGGTTGTACTGACAATATTGGTAGAAGCCGAAACTGAAGGAATAATCAGTAAAAACATAATTAATCCCAGGGCACTGCCGATAATTGCCGATATTTTTTTATTAAGCATAGTTTTATAGAAAATATAATCTAACTAATTTGCTTCGCAAGTACATCCGCCATCAGCATCAACAACAGAAGTGCAGTGCCCCAATTTGCCCGTATCCATATAACAAACGACCTTATTGGCGACACCGTTTCTAATAGTCACATCCCCTACAATATCCAGCTTAGTGGCAGGAGTTGTGGTTCCAATTCCCACGTTGCCATTAGGATTAATCGTCATAATATCCTTTCCTGCGAATCCTTCATTACCAAAAATCATCGACTGCTTATAAGAATCACCCGCGGAACGATTGGATATATAGCCTGAACGGGTTGAGTCTATACCAAACTGTAAACGATTCTCAGCATAACCCCATGAACCAGGCCAAGACGGCCCAGAGGGAATTGCTTGGGTAAGAAAAGCCGACCAAAGAGCATTGGAATAAACAACTGGCCCAACAAAATAAGCGATACTTTTTACATCATTTGGTACGGTAGAAGATAACTGCTTCCCAGTTACTATAAGTTGCGGCTGTGCTGCAGCATAACCAGAGCTTGGATTTGGCTTTTGACCTACCATCATTTCTCCTGAACTGCTTAGAACTAGAATATCTTTCCTAGACATAATATGTTGAAAATCATTGCTAGTCAATTCAGCCGGAGTATCATTCCAAAATCTTAAATCATTAGTAGCGACATCATTATAAATACCCCAGGTGCCAACAGCATAGCGCCCACTACTATTAGCTACTACTGGAGCCCCCACATTACAGTTAAGATCAAACGGACCACAATTAGGATTAAGCGTGCCAGGCAATATACTATTTACTGCATTTGAAGCCATAAACCCGAAACCGATAATAGCGAGAATTGCTACGCCAATAATCACAACACTGCTAGAATTAATTTTTGTCCTAACTTCTGTCTGCAATGGTAATTGCGATGATAATTTTTGAGCCATACTTTTTGTTTTAAACCGTTAGCGGAAAACCGTCTGACGGATGATTATTATTAATTTAATTGACTATATTATACCATACAAACATCAATATCTATAATAATGGAGTTATCCACAGATATAAATAAAAAATGCCACGAGAAGCTCGAGGCAAAAATTTATACTCGTCGGGGTGACCTGATTTGAACAGGCGACCTCGTCGTCCCGAACGACGCGCGCTAGCCAACTGCGCCACACCCCGTGATTTTATATACCGCTATTCCAAAAGCTACGGCCACATTCATGGATTCTTTCATTCCGTGCATAGGAATCTTAACAATTTTATCCGATCTTTTCAATAGCGCCGGACTCACCCCGTTTACCTCATTTCCCACGATAAGAACGCAAGGAAATTCTGGCTTAAACTTCTTAATATCAATACTTTTATCATCCAACTCTAAAGAAATAATCTGCACTCCCCGTTTCTTCAATTTCTCCACCACCTGCCAGGCATTTTTGGCATGTTCCCAAGGAACTGAATTCTCTGCACCCAAAGAAACTTTCAAAACCCCTTTCTGTAAGGGCGTGCCAGTTATGCCACACAGATAAATTTTCTTCACTCCCAAGGCATCTGAAGTACGAAAAATAGAGCCCACATTATATAGGCTCCGAAGATTATCACAAATTACATACAACTCTTTGGCCATAACTAGTATTGCAAAACCGTCTTAACTTTCTTGGCCCCCTTAGGATCATGAAACACGATCTTCTTTACATTGTAAGTGCCATATTTTGGCGCTTCCACGAATCCGGCCATAGCCGCTTCTGCCAGCCAGCCAGACTTAAGCCAATCAGAAAGCCATTCATTGGTATATCTTGGATCTTCCTGATTTATACCAGATCCAATAGATTGCAACCATTTCTGATTAAAAATTTCCTGCGAACCAATGGGCGGAGCGATTATAATGGGAAGCCCCAAAGCGCAATAGAATGACAGCTCACTCGGCTTAGTCCACAAAATATCAGTATTGCGAAGAATTTTATTAAAAGCATTAAAATATCTGGATTTAGTTGATTCATGCAATATCCGAATATGCCTGGATTTTGTGCCCAACCTTAAAGACTTAATCTCTTTTTTATAATATTTCATGACATCCAAATTACAGCCAGCCACCAAATTAAGATTAATATTATTATCCAATATTTCCTTCCGAAGACTAGTTGCTATCTCCAAGCCCAACTCCCTTTGAGCTCCGGCACCGCCGACACAAAAAGTAATTGTAAGTGGCCTTACTGGCTTAAGACGCAAGTCATCTCTTAACTTAGATTGCAATGTTTTCTTAAACTGAGAAATATAAATCTTATCCGGATCAAGCTGAATTAATCTCTTGCCCAAATCTTGCTTAATTATTTGCAAATTCTCTCCCACATTTTCCTCTGGTAAAGGAAATCCGGTCAAGAAAATCTTATCCGGCCGTACACCATAAAGCTTAAGCCTATCCTTTACCCTTCTATTGGACGCAAGATAAATTATTCGGCTTGTCTGAGGTTTGGGCGGTACCCAAGTACGAGAGATATCAGCATCGCACAGAACACAATAAATATCTCCGGGATAATTATAATACTCAGCCATCATAGAAGTAATAAAGAATGTCGTCACAAATGGCAACGGCTTCTTGGCCAACTTATCAATCAAATTCTTTCCCCAATCCTGCTTCTTAAAAAGATTATATGTTTCGCTTAATTGAATATTGGACTTAGATAAATCACGCTTAGGATAAAAATCCGGAATAGATTGAAATTTATCATAAATATCAAAAGCAACCTCGCCAATTAGGGGTATTCTTTTAAATCTAGAAATAAACTCGTAGAATGCTCTACTGCCTTCCCAAATTCTTCTATCCTTATTGGGAATTCCTCGGTAATTGTTAGCCGTAATTATCCCACCTTGAGCAATAGACTTCAAAGGGTAAGCCGCTCTCTGGTGGCCATAGCCCATATCGACGGTAACAACCCAGGCTTTGTTTGGTAATTTTTTAAACATAAAATGGTATAAAATTTCCAATTATCAATTTCCAATTTGCAAACAATTTTCAATTCTTTAATTTTCAATTGAAAATTTAATCATTGTTTGAAAATTGATCATTGGAAATTGATAATTACTTTATTCCATTATACCAAAAAACCCGCTGGAAATCCAAACGGGTCTTTGATTCGTAATAACGAAAACTAATAAATTACAACACGGCTTCCTTGGCTGCCTTAGCTACTCTGAATTTCACCACAGTCTTGGCAGGAATCTTAATTTCCGCTCCAGTGGCAGGGTTTCGACCCATTCTGGCTTTTCTGTTAACTTTAACTAACTTTCCAATTCCAGGAACAGTAAATTCACCGCTCTTTTTGACTTCGACATAAGCCATAGAAGTTAGCTTGTCCATTAAAGCCACGACATCCTTCTTGGCAACGCCGGTAGCGTCAGCAAGAGAGGCAAGGATTTGAGATTTGGTCATTTTTGCCATAATCTTTGTGTTATTAATTTTTAAAATTTAAGTTGAGGGGGAATAAAGTTTTCCACAGCCAGCTTATGCCTTTAATTATATAAGAAAAGTCCAAGAAAATCTATACTTTTGTCAACAAGTCAACTTTAAGTGCTGGATTTTCTTCCAGACCTTATCCTGTCAGTCTCTGTCAATTTCTGTTTTCTAAGTCGGATGCTCTTGGGAGTAATTTCCAAATATTCATCTTCAGCCATTATTTCCAATCCTCTTTCCAACGTCAATTCCCAAGCCGGAGTAAGACGTATAGCATCGTCAGCACCCGAAGAACGCATATTGGTCAAATTTTTGCCTTTGACCGGATTTACGGTCATATCGTTGCCTTTGGCCACATTTCCTATGACCATGCCTTCATATACTTCAATTATCGGACCAACATATAATACTCCTCTGGTTTGTAAGTTATCCAAGGCATAAGCCGCAGTTTTACCACCAGTCATGGAAATCATGGATCCGGTATCGCGCTTTTCAATTGCTCCCACATATTTCCTAAATCCGATAACTCTAGTGCACAATATTCCTTCACCTCTAGTGTCTATAGTGAACTCTCCTCTATAACCCAAAAGTCCTCGAGTTGGCACTTCAAATATAATCCTAGTCTGACTGCCAATTTGTTCCATATTAACAATACTGCCCTTTCGCTTGGACATCTTCTCGATGACTATACCAGAATACTCAGTCGGAACATCGATAGTGGCCTCTTCAAAAGGCTCCAACTTATGCCCACCATCTTCTTTGATAATAACCTGGGGCTGAGAAACTTGAAGCTCAAAACCTTCCCTTCTCATATTCTCAATCAAGATGGCAATATGCAATTCTCCTCGGCCGTAAACTTTGAAAAATTCAGATGAACTCAAATCCACTTTAAGGCCCACATTAACTTCCAATTCTTTTTCTAATCTTTCCTTGATCTGCTTACTAGTAACTAGCTTGCCTTCTTTTCCGCCAAAAGGAGAATTATTCACCAAGAAGTCCAAGCAAATTGTAGGCTCATCAATGCTAATAGCTGGCAAAGTTTCCGTATCCGGTGACATGCAAATCGTCTCTCCGATATAAATATCGGGGAGCCCAGCCACCATCACAATGTCTCCGGCCTGAGCCTCGCTGACTTCTTCTCTAGCCAATCCCTTGAAAGAAAATAATTTAGTGACTTTACCATTTCTGGATTCTCCGGTTGGTTGCTTGATAATTACGCTATCACCCACCTTGATTGTTCCCTCATAAATTCTGCCAATGGCCAACCTACCCAAATAATCATCATAAGCCAAATTGAATGATTGCATCTTGAGCGGTGCAGAAATATCAGCTTTGGCCGGTTTGACCTTGGCCATAATCACCTCAATTAGCGGAGTCAAATCCACAGAATTATCATCAAGATCCAGCTTGGCAATTCCTTCTCTGGCAATAGCATAGACAACAGGGAAATCCAATTGATCATCATCTGCTCCCAAATCCAAAAATAACTCATATATTTCTTCCTGAACCCAATCCGGACGGGCTGCCGGCTTATCAATTTTATTTATTACCACAATAGGCCTAAGTCCAAGCTCAAGAGATTTCTTCAGCACGAACCTAGTCTGAGGCATGGGGCCTTCTTGGGCATCAACCACCAAAACAACCGAATCAATAGATCGCAGAACACGCTCTACTTCGGACCCGAAATCAGCATGTCCGGGAGTATCCACGATATTAATTTTGCTAATTTTACCATGTCCGCCGGCTGGGGTATAGAAAAATGAGCCATTTTTCGAGTAAATAGTAATGCCACGCTCTTTCTCCAGAGCGTTAGTGTCCATACTAAAATCTTCGGCCACCATACCGGTTTGTTTCAGTAGTGCATCAGTTAGAGCCGTTTTGCCATGATCTACGTGGGCAATAATGGCTATGTTGCGAATTTCCATAATTCCGTCTTCTGAATAAAAAATCGGCTAAACTAGCCAAATCTGTTATAAGATTAGCATAAAATCAATAAAAATGCAAGCTCTTGACAACTATTGACCACTCTTGCTATAATGCGATTAACAAGTAAGTCCCCAGGCGTGGGCTACCGCAGGGTTGCTCTACAATAGCGCATGGGGTTTTGTTATTTATACAAGATATTTTCCTCAATAATAATCTGCTTCAAAATCTGATAATAACTGTCATCGCCGTATTCATACTTCCTAAAAATAGACCAACTGGCAATATCAACCGCCTGCAAACATTTTTCTTCGGCAGGCGTTTTTATTTCCACGGCAATTTCTGTCCCGTGATTGCTTTTTAATTGGCGACGGATATAATCATGAAAATTCTGATTAAGAAACTTGTTCGTCTCGCGCTTGGATGCGACCAAAATTATATTTTCCTTTTTAGAAATCAGGCGCCGATTCATTATTCGATCCAATAAGATATTGACGATATAATTATAAAGCACATGCTTTTCATTCTGCAGATCGGTAAAAACTTTTGATTTATCCAGATAGATCGTCATCACTTTGCAATTCTTTCCCGCCAAGCCGCGGCAAAATCGCAAAATATTAACCGACTCTTCTTTGGCGGCATGAAGGGTTGAAGTACGAATCCTATGTTTCTTGCGTAAGCCTGCGTGCACTTTGCGGACCAGCTTCTCAATCGGCCGTTTTTGATCGACGAACAACACCGTAACCACGAAATATTTCGTGGTTCGTTTTTTATTGAAGTCAAAACCCAAATCCCCGCTTTCATCCAAAAAAATATAAGCCATGCTATTTACTTATAATTAATTTTATCAAAGCATTGTTTATATTATACCGCTTTTAATTCATTAAACAAAAAAGTTTTACTATAATTTAGTTGAAAACAAAAATCCTGCACATAGCTTTCGCTAGCACAGGAGACTTTATACCCATACATTACAACATTACTCGGCACTCGTCAAATGTCAGCAAAAAAATTAAGCTAACGTCTCCTCTTTAAGTCCTAAATCTTTTCTTAATTTCATCCCAACTTTATGTCCTTGGCAATGGCTCAGAATTCCCAAATACGACTGCAACGATTGATTGAAAGCTTCTTCATCTATCAAGTCGCCGTCCAATAATTCTTTCTTAACCCGCATTTTTCTAAACATCCTCCTTTGGGTTTTAATTCGCAAAACAGTATAATGCGGTAAAACCACATAGCCCAAAAAATCTATGCCCTGATTGAATTTTCTAATCTCCACCTTATTGGGATGCAATTGCAAACCTAATTCATGCCTTAAAAAACAATCTACATTAATTAATATATCTTTTAAATATTCTGCATCTTCATGAACTACGGCAAAATCATCGGCATAACGAAAATAATGTCTGGCTTTAAGTTGATGTTTAATAAATTGATCTAATTCGTTAAGATAAATATTGGCAAATATCTGACTGGTGACATTACCTATGGGCAAACCAAATTTTATGGCATCATCATTTAACTCTCTCTCTCTCTCTCTCTGCGGAAAGTTATCCACAGGGAAGGCAAAACTCTCAATAATTTTTTCAATCAGCCAAAGAAATTTTTCGTCCTTGATTTTTCTTTTTATAATTCCCAACAGTTTTTGGTGATTTATACTGGCAAAAAATTTCTTAATGTCACATTTGAGAACAAAGGCATTGCGAGAATAATTACAACTGACTTTCCTTAAACTCTTGGATAAATTGGCGACCGCCAAATGCGTACCCTTAAATATGCGAGATGAATAGGAATGAAAAATAAAGCTCGGCTCAAAAACATCATATAATTCTTCAAAGATTAAATGATGAATTAGACGGTCACGAACTGAGGCCTTGTTGATTTTCCTGGGCTTAGGATCGTTGATAAAAAATGTCTTATACGGCCCGTGCCGGTATGATCCGGATTGCAAATCGCGATGCAAGCTGAAAATATTGTCTTCTAGATTATTTTCGAATTTCAAAACATCAAGACGATTGCCTTTGTCTCTTTTGAATTCTTTCCAGGAACGGAAAAGATTATTTAAGCTAATTAATTTATCAAAATCCATATGAATGAGGGTTGTGACAATATCAACAGCGAAATACCATTAATCGGTAAAATGATTAATTTTTACAAAAAGCTTTACTCTTGCCGGCAAACCGTTTCCAGACTTGATCGCTATACCATTTGGCAAAAAAGCGAGAATATAACTTTGGAAGTCATGGAAAATATTTTGACCGCCAGTCAAATGAACAAATCAACTAAATTGCCATATTTGGAAAATGCCAGCGTCAAAATCAACTTATTAAAAATCGTCATTCGCTTGGTCAAAGAAGTCAAAGCCATAGACGACAAAAAATATATCTCTTTACAACAATCATTAGACGAAATCGGCCGGATGCTCGGGGGCTGGGTAAAATCCATGAAAAACTATTGAAGTCAAACAGCTCCTGGAAAACAGGAGCTGTTTTAAAAGAAGAATTTCCGAACGACGCAGACCCGCAAATCGGAATTCGAGTTGCCACGATGATTCCTGTTGACATTGAGGCCGTTGACATTGAGGTTGCCGACCCAGACGAAATCGCCATTGGAGTCCGCCAAGTTTTTGCCCATTTTCATCAAAGCCACCGGAGTTTTAGCTCAGTCGCTCAAGTAAAAACTCCTGGATTTTATTCGGGATTGGCACCAAAGCCATTATCCACCAAAAACAGGCAAGAAGTTCTTCTTATGTTTGCAGTTGCGCTCTGCCGTCGCCGATTATTTTTACATCCAAACGGCCGACAACATTCCGGCAAAACCGCAATCAAGGACTTCGCGAAGTTGAGCCTTGACCCAACTTGCATTAACAAAGCTGATTGTATTATATCAAAAATTTTTGAGTAAAAAAAATGTCGCGCCGAGCAGTGTGAAACTGCCGAGCGCGACGTGATGCGGAAGGATTCAAAAGGCCTGAGACTTCCAAGCCTAAGCGTCGAACTTCCGAACGACGCAGACCCGCAAAGCGGAATACGAGAGGCCACGAAGACGCCTGCCGACATCGAGGCCGCTGACACTGAGGCCGCCGACCCAGACGAAATCGCCACTGGAGCCCGCCACACCAGACCAGTGCGCCCAGTTTTCAGCTATCCGCTCGCCGTTATTGGCTTGATAAATCGCCATAACGGCTTCTCCAAAGATATGGGGATTGACGCGGTCGTACAGACCGAATTTCTGAAGCTTGACCAGTTCGGCCTCTTGCAAATCCCAAGTCAGACCACCCCACCGGCCGTTGAAGTCGATGAGATACCAGCCGGATTCGGGATTCTGATTGGCCCAGTCGTCTTCACTGGCCTCAAGGTGCCAAGTGACATCCTTGCGATGGCACGGCTGTTTCTCGCGGTCGATGTCGTAGGTTTCTCGCTGTTGACGAAGCGTCGTGCCAGCGCAGAACACCAGCCGCCAATCATGGCCGGCTTTGTTTTCGGTCTCGGCTTGTTTCAGGGTGGCTTCGGTGTAGCGAATCGGCGCGTCACCCGAACCGATGACTTTCTTGCCGAGGATCTTTTTGGCTCTGGCCAAAGTTATCAGCCCCGCAGAAAATATTCGCGGATTGGCCAAATAACTCCTGAAAGACCTGCCGTCAATCGTGCCGTCCTTCACCTTACGCCAAAAATCCTCCATTAGCCCAGCCGAAATATCATCCGACTCGGCGACGATCACTTTCGGGTTTGTACCCATGACCATCATCTCCTTACCTTGTTTTATGTGCTTTTTCCTCTTAACCCGAGGATGAGGGAAATTCCAACGATAGGAATTATCGCTAATATTATATCAAATTAATTAAATTTTGTCAATACCAAAAAAATTGGCTTTTTATGACCAATTTTTATCTAATTTTAAATAAATTCTACCCAACCTTCTTGAACTTCACCGAAAATAAGGGCTCATAATCAGTCTCAAATTCATCTTTCACCTTCACAGTCTCACCTTTCATGAGCTGAGTCAGGGCAATATCGCTGAGCAATTCATAATCAGAATTCAAATCTATTTTTATATCATCAAGCTTGGTAAATTCACTGTGGAAATCAGCCTTAATACTATCCTCAACTTCTTTTTTCTTATTGCGAAGCTCTTTTATTTCATCTGTAATCTTTTTATACTGCACTGACGAAGCCAGGGCATCGCGATACGAACTCTTAATCTTCTTCTGTTCTTTCTTGGATTCTTGAATCCTATTAAACACTTCCTGCAATTTATCCATTTTTAAATTATTATTAATAATTAATTGGCGTACGATATTTCACTTGTGGCAAACAACTTTTGAATTATCTGATTTCTTTGTGCCATAGATAGGGCGTGCAAAACCACAATAATATTATTATCCTTTTTCAAAACCACATTTCTCTGCGCTTCAACCAGAAACCCAGTCTTGGAAGCATCTGCCCCCATGGCCAATAAACTATAATTTCGATTCTTGACATCCACTTGGCGAGTATTGCCATCGACTTGTATCACTTCGAAAACATAATCAGGCACCTGAGTAGACTGAGCGATTTTTTCAATGGCAAAGGCGGCCTTGGCAATTTTGGCCATCTCCTGGGGCGTGCTCACATTATTGGGATCAAGCCCAGACATCTCATAAAGCTTAGTTTTCTTAAGTTCAAGCTCTTGCGCTTTGGCATTCATGGCCTTGGCAAACTCTTCCCTATTCAATCCTGAATTATCAGCCAGAATAACGGCTGATTGATTGGATGAGGCCGTAAGCATGGCAATCCATAAATCACTCATCTTGACTCTGTCTCCAGCCGAAAGAGGCACTTCGCTGGTTGCATCTCCACCAGCCATAATCTTGGGATAGTTAATTTCTTCTTCTGTGATAGTCACTTCTCTGGCCCAATCCATGGGTAAATCATTTAAAACTAGGGCCGTCATTAACTTGGAAAGCGAAGCAATGGGTAGAATAGTGTCATCATTTGAACCACCGGCAAATTCACTGCCGTCATATCGAACATAAGCTACAGAATTAAAAGTGGAATCAAAAGTTAATTGCCCGTTATTCATAACCACCTTGCGCAAGGTAGCATCATCAATAGTTAATCCGATAACCTTGGCCATGCCGTGGACATCAACATAATTATTCAACGTATATCTAATGCCATCTCCAGGATTCACATACCAATAAGCGCTCGGACTAGCTGAGGAATAGATTATCGAACCATAATATTTACTGGAAAAACCAATACCGATCTTTGATTTTCTCTTGGCATTTTCAGGAATTTTATTCAATTCACTTACAGTTAACTTCTGCGCAAAAGCCTCAACTACCCAATTCAAATCCGCATCATCCTTAATATAATATCTTTTCTTGTCATTTTTACTAACATACCAAAGCCGATTATAACTCTGTTTCTGAATCAAAAAACGCCCGACCATATCACTGGCGGAAAGGCCTTTCGGCTTGGCCACGACTGTCTTGGTGGTTTTGACTACTGCCTTTGCCGTAGTTTTTACAGAAACGGCTAGAGAAACATTGGGCAATAACAATAAAAATAAAACTATAAAAATTAAACTTTTTTTCATAATAATGTAAAATAGAATATTTCTCTGCACCGTCATCCCGGACGTAGCGATAGCGGAGATCCGGGATCCAGGTTAAAAAATCAGGGCCTGGATTCCGGATATTTTAATGATTACATTAAAATTCCGGAATGACGAAAAGAGCTTAATATAAATTCAGCGACTATTTTATTATAACAAATAAAATATTTTTTATCCATGGACTTATTCTTATTTTTTGTTATAATATAAACATAATAGACCGACAATATAAGATAATATTTAATAAATTTAGATAAAATGAAATCAATTGCAATTAAAATAATACTAGTTCTAGTATTTATGGCGATAATAGTTATCCCCGTTCTTACTTTTGCCAAAACCAGTAAAAACCCCAATACTGCCAAAAGACCCTGGCTCGAGTGCCGTAAAGATTATAGGGAAAACCTTAAAAATGATAGAGAATTATATATCATGGCCATTAAAACTGCCAGTAATAACTATAAGCAAGCAGTTAGAAATACTATTAATATTGCCGATAAAGCTGAGAAAAAATCTGCCATGGAAAAGGCTAGAGCAGACCTTAAGACCGCCAAAGCCCAAGCTTTAGCCACGCTCAAAGCCAATAAAAAGGCACTCAAGACTACAGTTAAAACTTGCGAAGCAGAAGTCAAATAATTATTCAACTCAAAAAATAAAAAACACCATTCCGATATATTGCTGGAATGGTGTTTTGAATAATTACCGAAAAAATTACTTGAGAAATCCCCCGGCCTGGAATTGCCACAGCTTCTTATACATTCCTTCTTTTTTCTTGGTTAGATCTTCGTGGCCTCCATCTTCAATAATTCCTCCGTTATCGACAACCACAATCCTATCCATTTGCCGAATTGTAGAAAGTCGATGAGCAATCACAATAACCGTTTTATTCTTCATTAACTTCTCCAGCGCATCCTGGATCATATGCTCGGACTCGGAGTCAAGGCTGGAAGTCGCTTCATCAAGCACAAGGATTGGCGCATTGCGAAGGATTGCCCTAGCGATCGCCACTCTTTGTCTTTCACCGCCGGATAATTTAATCCCTCTCTCACCCACATAAGTGCCATAACCCTCTGGCGAAGACATAATGAATTCATGGCAATGAGCCAGCTTGGCCGCCTTCATCACTTCTTCGTCAGTAGCGCCAGATTTGCCATAGCGAATATTTTCCATGAGCGTTCTATGGAACAGAATCGGATCTTGGGGCACTAAGCTAATGTTTGCCCAAAGACTTTCCTGAGTTACTTTGGCAATATCCTGGCCATCAATAAATATTTTTCCTGCGGTCACATCGTGCATCCTAAATAATAATTTTAC
>CAIPBY010000093.1 GCA_903863425.1 Candidatus Buchananbacteria bacterium
CTGGTTCCCGGATATCCGCCCGGGGCGGATTCCGGGATGACGGAAAAGTTATTAACATTCATATTATAGCATAAAATTCTTATTTATAGTATAATATTAATATGAATAAAAATATTCTTACGCGTCAACCGCATAAAAACATTTCCAACCTCCAATCCACGGCCGGAAAGCTGAACTGGATTAATATTACCAATGCCAAAAACAAGGAAATCGACTATCTGAAACGCAAATTCAAATTTTCCGCTTCGGATCTTCGAGATGCGTATTCCAACAGGCTATCTGAACGACCAAAGTTTTATATCAGAGGCAATTATTGCTTCCTAGTCTTACAATTCCCTATTTATAATCCAAAAACCAAAACCATTGAAGCTGAAGAAATTGATTTTTTTATCGGTTCTGACTATGTCATTTCTATTCACCGAGATACCTTACCACCACTGATTGAATTATTTAATAAATGTAATAACGACAAATTTTTTAAGGGGCAATATCTCAACAGCACTAATTCCCTGCTTTTGTATGAAATTCTTACCCGTCTTCATGAATATTGCTATCCTATCCTTGATCACATAAGCTTGGATATTAAAAATCTAGAGAAAAACATCTTTGCCGGAAGAGAGCGTCGTATGGTAACAGAAATTCTTTTTGTCAAAAGAAATTTGCTAAGTTTCCGCAAAATAATGCAACCACACAAGACTATTATTCAGAAAATGACCAAGAAAAAGATAGAATTATTGCCCATGAACGGCTACAAAGATTATTTCGATGATTTAATTGAGAATACTAAAGATATTTGGGATAATTTGAACAATCAGAAAGAAATGATCGAGGCTCTCGAGGACACCAATAGCTCACTGGTTTCCTTCAAACTCAACGACATTATGCGTACCCTGACTATTTTTTCGGTAGTTATCTTCCCGCTTACTCTCTTGGCCGGTATTTTCAGTATGGGAGCACGCGGTGGTATGCCTTTTGTGGATTCGCCTTATGGTTTTTGGATGATAATTGGCATTATGGCCATTGGCACCATTGGTATGTTTGCTTTTTTTAAGAAAAAAAGGTGGATGTAAGTGGAATCACCAAAAAAATTATTTCAATAAAAATTCCGCCTTTGGGCGGTTTTTAGATGTATTAAATTTTCAATTTCAGAATTTCCTCGCCTCGATTCGATCGAGTCGAAGCGGGCAATTTTCAAACAATGACTTAATTATCAATTTTCAATTGAAAATTTTAGAATTGAAAATTGTTTGATAATTGATAATTGAAAATTGATAATTTTGCAATTTATTTAACAAAAATACCTTTTATATCCTTGATTGTCTCAACCTTAACCAAAACGCTTCTCATCTCCTTCGCGTTCTCCCAGCCTTTCACATACCACAATAAATGCTTGCGCAATTCAATCAGTCCATGCTTGTCTTTGGCTTTTAGCGCGGCCTCAGCATGTTGAATTATGACTTTTTTTATTTTGGCCTTATCAAATTTTTGATACTTTCCATTTTTAAGATAATCCTTAATTTGTTGGAATATCCAGGGCTTGCCATAAATTCCACGAGCGATACCAAATCCATCGACTCCGGTCTTTTCCAACATAATTTTGGCATCGGTGGGAACATTTATGCCTCCATTTCCCAAAACAATTCCTTTGAATTCTTTTTTAACTGATTTAATCATCTCATAATCAATCTCTGCCGAAAATGGATTTTCATAAGGCCGACCATGAACCATAACTGCGATAATTGGCAAATCCTTCATGTAGCGGATGAAATCGAGGGCAGTCACTATTTTATCACCGTTTTTTATACTTGATCTTAATTTTACTGACACCGGCAACTTCGTGCCCTTCAACACTGCTTCAATAATTTCCTGGCACTTATTTAAATCTCTCATCAAGGTCACTCCCCCACCATGCCCGGCAACCTTCTTGGCCGGACAACCGAAGTTAATATCGATGCCGTCAAAACCAGCCTTCTCGGCTAATTGCGCTGCTTTGGTAAATTTTGACGGATCTTTGCCGAATAATTGAATCACCACTGGATGCTCGCTTTTGGCAAATTTAAGGAATTCCAAAATTTTCTTGGAATCATAATACAAACCGTCGGCAGAGACCATTTCCGTATAAACCACATCAGCGCCGTATTTACGACAAATTTGCCGATACGCCGAATCAGTAACGCCCGCCATAGGAGCGAGCGCGAGGATGGGTTTATGCAATTTTGACCAAAAATTTTTCATTTTCTCTTCAATTTATATCCTTCTTTTGTATCTTCTATTTCAAATCCTAACTTGCCAATTTCATCTCTAAGTTCATCAGATTTTTTGAAATCTTTTGCTTTCTTGGCTTCTAATCTTTGCTCTGCCGAATCAATTACGGCTTGAGGAACTTTTTCCGCCTCAATTTTATCCAATCCTAATCCTAAAACCTTATCAAAATCTAGTAACGTGGCTTTCTTGTCCTCGTCCTTAATATCACTTTTTGTCACTTCCCAGACCAATGCCATCACCTGTGGCATAGCCATATCATCATTTATCAATTCCACAAATTTACCCTTGAATTCCTTATTAATTTTTCCAGTCTTCTTAATTCCAGATACAAAATCATTAAGCTTCATTCTCGCTGTCTTCGCGCCTTCAATGCTCGCCCAAGTAAAATTTAATTTCATTCGATAATGAGACCCCAAAATCAAGAATCTGAAATCCAAAGGTGAAAATCCTTTTTGTTCCAGATCTTTAAGATTATACATATTGCCCAAACTTTTGGACATTTTTTTGTTTTCCACCAAGAGATGCTCGCCATGAATCCAATAATTAACAAATTTCTTTCCGCTTCGAGCTTCAGACTGCGCAATTTCATTTTCATGATGCGGGAAAACCAAATCCACGGCTCCGGCATGAATATCAATCGTATCACCTAATTCTGTTGACGACATGGCACTACACTCGATGTGCCAGCCGGGACGACCCTTGCCCAAAGAAGTCTCCCAAAAAATCTCCCCGTCTTTCTCATCCCAAGCCTTCCATAGCGCAAAATCAGAAGGATTTTCCTTGTCATATTCATCAGAGTCTACTCTAGCGCCAACCTTGATCCCCTCTTTATCCAAGCAGGACAATTTGCCGTAGTCCTTGAATTTATCAATAGAAAAATAAATTGAGTTATCTGACGCCTTATAGGCAAACCCTTTCTTCATCAAGTCTTCCACAAACTTCACCATTTGGTCGATGTATTCTGTAGCTCGTGTGAATTTGTCAGGAAGCTCAATATTAAGCTTTTTTAAATCAGCTATAAATAAATCGCTAAAATGCCTGGTTAGTTCAAAAAATTTAGCTTTTTCTCCCTTGCCAGCTTTGATCGTCTTATCATCCACATCTGTAAGATTCATAATATAATTAACTTTATGGCCGTCATACTGCAGAATTCGCTTAAGAATATCAATAAAAACGTAAGTTCTTAAATTTCCGATATGTGCAATATCATAAACAGTCGGTCCGCAAGCATACATGCCGACTTTGCCTGATTTAAGCGGTTTAAACTCTTCCTTCTTCCGACTCAATGTATTGTAAATTTGTAACATATTTAATTTTTATTAATTAACCTAATTTTAGAATTTTTTGGGCTTTTTGGCAAGTTTTGAAAATAAAATAGGGTCAAGCCGTCGGACGATCTCCAACACTTGACCCCCAAGAGCAAGAAAAATGGCAACGGCTTAAATGCCCTCCATCCTGCAAGTAACGCATTTAGTGCCAACTCCTATTTCGCACTTTTCGCCTATTAACTCACACGCCTGACGTTCACAATTTCCAACGCACATTGTGGGGTGATCGCATCTTTTACAATGACAAACCAAGCACAAATCCCTTCCCTTGGGCGTAGAGCATTGATTGTCAACAATGAAACAGATCTGCGTCTGGCCGCAAACTGCACAC
>CAIPBY010000094.1 GCA_903863425.1 Candidatus Buchananbacteria bacterium
CATTTAGGCGATTTTTTGGGAAATGCGGGAGAAAGTGGACGAAGTTATAACTTTTTTTAAAGAATATAGGGGGTATTATTACATACCTAAACTATCTAACTAATACACGTTCTAAGCCTTATAAAAGCGCCGAGGAGAAGTCCTTGGCGCTTTTATGATATCCAATTCATTTGCGGAAATGACGCCCCTGATATCTGATTGTAGGGGCAAATAAATCAGGGGGTGGGGCAGTGGTTTCGAATTATAGTTCCTAACCGACAAGGAATCATACCATACTGATAGCCATATTTGTTTTTGACGACTCAAAAATTTTTCAAAAAAATTTTAAAACGAAGCCGATTTTAGCTCTTACTATTAACTGCGTCCACATATGCGCAATAGTCACATTCCGAATTGGCCTTGGGAATCTTACTGCTATTAAGGCACTTGTGGGCATTTTTAATAACGCCCTCAATCCATTCGCCGTTGCCAGTATATGAAATCAAAGTTATATCAAATTCGAGCTTAGCGTCAAAGGACACTAAATCAGTGCGCCCATTGCAATACACAAAATAGCCAGTATCTGATACCTTATAGCCATTCTGGCGCAACAGCCACTGGTAGATCTCCATTTGGCGCTTATAGCCATCCTGCCAGTCCTGATCCAACTCATTGATCTCTTTATCTTTGCTTGTGGCCTTATAATCTACGACGATATACTCGCCTTTAGAGTTTTGCCAAAGGTCATCAATGGCGCCAGTGATCAGTAAATTGGTCGGCTCGTGTAGATATTGAATGCCAGTAAAGTTGTGGCGCCACTTATCCAAATCCTCATGAGCAATTGGCACAGCGTCAACGCCGTACTTCTCAATCAGTGGATGTTTTTGATTCTTGGCGCGGTGAATATCAAACTCTTTCTTCAGTAGAGTGTCAACGGCGCTATTTAAGGCAAAAGGAAATCCTGGCGGACGGCCAACACCCAGGCGACGATCAAGATAAAAACAACGCGGACAGTCCACAAATAATTCTAGTTTGCTACGACTAAGTTTAAATGGCTCGGGATCATTTGAGGCATAGAGATTTCTAGTGCGCTGAGCGGTATGGTAGATGGACATAAATTAACTTTCAATTATTATTCCTTGATAGTTTTTCCGTAGGACATTTTTAATAGACTAACAATCAACTCTTTGTTTTTTGTTAAATCCTGTTTTGATATTCTAATTCTGTATCTATTCCACTTATTATCATACTCCATTAAATCCAAGTCGGCGTCTTCAATCATTTTGTCGGTTTCGGGTGTTTGTTCTAATCTAATTTCCATTGTGGTATTAGATTTTTTGGGCCTAAAAATTACAAAATTATCTGGCTGGCCATCTTTGGCTAGACCAATATAAAACTTATTATATTTTAATTCATAACCGCTCGTAAATTCGTTAATCATAGCCACAAGCTCATCTGCTAAGGCTACTGTTTTTGATGTGCCTCTTTTCTCCCAATAATTTCTATCAGTAACTTCTTTAATTTCGTCTTCTTCAACCAATCCAAGGCTAACCTCATTTAAGACCGTAGTAAAATTAAGCCAATGATCATTGCCATTTTTAAAAGCCTCCATTTTTATGGCAATCAACGGGATTGATCCGTTAAAGATATTGATAACATTTAAAAACCTGTTTGTTATGTCTTCGGCGATAATAACAGCGCAGTGGTCATATTGAGGGTACCGCTTTTTTTCGATATCCCAATACTCAACAGTTCTAATAATATGACTCTCATCGACTTTACCAAGTTGAATCTCAACTTCGTATCGTCTTTCCGAATCAGGATCTTGCAATAATAAATCTAGTCTGCCAGCCTTGGGATGGATTCTTTCCTTATCTTTCAAAATCAAATCACCTAAACCCAAAATAGACGGATCATTAGCAATAATTTCCTGCACCCATTTTTCTGTTAAAACTGGATTGTTTATTAGAGTAATCTTTTCTGGCTTAATGAGAGTAATTTTTTCGGTCATATAATTATATTATAGTTGGTTTATTATTAAGCGAGAACTCTATTTACTCTGGCATAAAGATTTTCTTGAAAAGCAAAGAAGAGTGATCTAATTTTTACAACACTGCCAAGAGATTGTTCCGCATTAGCGACAGCATGATATTTCAAATTTAACAGGACTGGCAATTTGTCTTCTGCTAATTCCTCAACGCCCTTCTCTTCATACTTGGACAAGACGAAATCCAAAAATTCCTTATTCTTTTTATTCACGCCCTCAAAAATATTCTCCTTAGTGCTATCAATTCTTTGTTGTCTCGTGATCAATGGCGTATTGTAGGATAAGTACGAAAGCACATCAAATAAATCGCAATCCTCACCATTAACTACTTTTTGAATATTATCCAGTTGTTCCAAATCAATGCCCATATCAAAGAGGCGCTGTAAGAACTCTTTGCGAGTGGTTGGGTTTGACCAAATCTTTCTCAACTCTTCCTCGTTTTTAAAGAAGTCTGGTAGTACTCCATAAATCTTCTTAATAAATTCCTCGGAAGAAAGCGGTTTGCCGTCGGCACCCCAAAATGAGGTAGAGATCATGTGTTGAATCTCACGCTCTTTACCGTCACGCAATTTAATCTTTAATTTCTGCTTCGGCGGAGTTCCCTCACAAACACACGGAGATTGGCCACACTTAGGGCAAGGCTTAGGTGGTTTCTCACAGACGCATGGCTTCTTACCGCAAATAGAACAAACCTCAGAAGTAGTTTTTTCACAAACACAAGGATCTTCCCCGCACTTTGGGCAAATATCTTTAATTGGGTCGCCATCCCATTCAGGATCAGCAAAATGATGATAAGCGTCAACAAAATCTAGAATCGTAAAAAATTCTTTGCCATCAAAAAGCCTAGTACCTCGACCGATAATCTGTTTAAACTCAATCATGGAGTTGACTGGGCGCATTAAGACAATGTTTCTGATATTAAGCGCGTCCACGCCAGTAGATAGTTTTTGTGAGGTTGTTAAAATCGTCGGGATAGTTTTCTCATTATCTTGAAACTCACGCAGATACTGCTCTCCACGAGCGCCATCATTAGCCGTCACGCGAACGCAGTAGTTCGGATCTTTACTATCCTTCATCTGATTGACCAAATCGCGAACAGCCAACGCATGGTCTTGGGTGGCACAAAATATAATAGTCTTTTCGTTCTGCTTTATCTCGTCCAATACAACGCGCACCCTCTTGGCTTCGCGCGCTTTGATTTCGATGATTCTATTAAAATCAGATTCCTCATAAATTTTGCCTTCTTCAACTTCGCCCTCAATAATTTGGTCATCTGAAGTATAGACATAATCATCCATTGTGGTTTTAATACGCTTAACCTTAAATGGCGTGAGAAAGCCGTCATTGACACCTTCCTTGAGCGAATAGATATAGACTGGCTCGCCAAAATATTTATAAGTATCTACATTGTCTTTTCTTCTTGGTGTAGCAGTCAAACCTAACTGAACAGCTGGCGAGAAGTATTCCAAAATTCCACGCCAGTTGCCCTCATCATTGGCGCCTCCACGATGGCACTCGTCAATAATAATAAAATCAAAGAAGTCCGATGGATAGCTACCAAAATACGGAACGCCATCAGCTCCGCTCATAAAGGTTTGAAAGATCGTAAAGAAGACACTGCCACTCTTGGGCACGCCACCCTTTTTGCGAATGTCTAGCGGGTTGATACGCACCATGGCGTCGCTGGGAAAAATTGAGAAGTCATTACCAAATGCCTGATCGGCTAATATATTCCTATCAGCCAAAAACAATATCCTTGGCCTGCGTTTGCCATCTCTCTTGAGATTCCAGCGAGTCTGAAACAACTTCCAGGCGATCTGAGCCGCTACGGCCGTCTTACCAGTTCCAGTGGCCATAGTGACTAATATCCGCTGCTTCTCCTCAGCTATGGCGTCCATGGCGTTGTTAATAGCCAACTCTTGATAATAACGCTTGCCCTTGGTGCCTTCCACCAGAATAGCCGAAAACTTCTCTTTCCATTCGTTTTGGTCAGAATAGGTCTTGTTCCATAATTCTTCAGGTGTCGGAAAATCATTAACTGTTTTCTCCTTGCCAGTCGTCATGGATATTTCGTAAATCTCCTTGCCATTAGTGGAGTAGGTATAATCAATCTGCAGTTTCTCTGCGTATGCCTTGGCTTGCGCTACGCCCTCTGTGGCTGCTAAATTTTCGGCCTTGGCCTCTACCACGCCGATCTTGCGATTCTTATAAACCAAAATATAGTCAGCAATTTCTGGCTTACTTCGTACTCCACCAGCTTGGATTTTGCCTTCAGTAATTCTAAACTCCCGCAGAACTTTTGATTCTTCGGTCTCACCCCAACCGCTCGCCTTGAGTTTCGGGTCTATATATTCGGCTCTTGTTTCTGATTCGTTCATAAATTTAACTTATTATAATTCGCCATCAAAGGCGCGCTTGAGGACTGACTTCTTCAGCTCCTCTAAGTCTGCTAATTTTTGTATATAAATTTTCTCTAACTTTTTTGTTTCGGCAGAAAGCGCGTCGAGTTTAGCGACTATAGTTTTTTGTTCTGATATAGTAGGTAATGGAATTTTAACACTGGAAACCAAACTTATATTTAAATTTCTGACCGTTGATCCCGCTGCAAGTTTATCAAACTGATTAAAGACATAGGGAGAATTTAAAATATTATATAAATAGTCCTTGTCTATAATGTTTATATTTTTTTCCCTCAAAACTAACCATCCGTCATGAATGGCACCAGTTGTCTTCATTATGTATGGTCTACCAAAACTCATTGAATTCGAGAGAATAAAATCACCCGCATTTACTAATCTTGATTTTTTTAAACCTTCTGGTTTTATTTTCTGAGCAGTTTCATATATATATTTGTCTACATTTTTAGTATCGCCAATTTTTATCCAATTGATGCCGTTAGCTTCATTTGTTAAATACTTTTGTATTGGTCTTGGAGAGCCACCTCTTTCAATCTCTAAAATTTGTCCTAATTTTTTTTCTTCCCAATCACTACCCTTATTTGCAAAAACATTTTGTGAATAAGATTTAAAAAGATCTTTCGCATTTTGGAGATTTTTCTCGGCATTATCTTTCGCCTTCGCCGTCTTCTCAAAAACTTCGTCTAAAATTTTTACGATTCGATGTTGCTCGGAGAGAGGCGGAAGGGGTATTTCAAGATTTTCAAATTCTTCTTTGTTTAAATGAGGGATAGCTGACCCAGTTCTTGATTTTGTAAAACTTTCTCTATGTGTTATCAAAAAATGCAATAGAAACCTCGGATTCAATAAATTTTCATGATATTTAACAATTCCCATTGTTGAGGCTAATGCCCCTTCGAGTTGAGTGAACATTTCACCAGAATTTGATCCATCCATAATAATAACAATGTCATCTTTTTTTACCCAAACAGATGAGGGACAATTTTCTGCGGCAAATTCTGGAATTTCTGTTCCACGAACTACTTTCGCCGTTAAATAAGGTTTAGAACTTTTGGATACAAACTTAGAAGGTTTTTTACCTTTTATCAATTTACAGACTTCACCAAGTTTTTTTGTTTGCCAATTATTTTTC
>CAIPBY010000095.1 GCA_903863425.1 Candidatus Buchananbacteria bacterium
GTTTCGACACCTACTATCGTACTGTCGAAGACGGTCACGGACTTGCCACCTGACCATTTGTAGCTACCCTCATGAAGATGAAGCTCTACAGGTAATTGCGAACCATTATCTTGGGGAAAAGAAAAAGAAAGAAATCCCTTGGTATAACATTGAACGTTTATCCGAAAAAGATGTAGAAAAATTTATTAGCAATATTTAATTATAAACCATGGAAGAAATAAAATTATTACTGGAAGATTATAAGCGCAGATTGGCAACAGCCAGAGAAATGCTGAACAAAATTCCTTTTGCAAATGAGAAATCTGAAAAATGCATAAGGTTGCTTGCCAAGACCAACGGATATCAAACCGTCATTTCAGACCTGGAACATGTAATTAAAGCAATGGAGAATAATCCTACTCCAAGTCTTAAGATGAAGGAATTCATTGGCAAAGTTGATAAGCTTTGTTTTGAATATGGATATGAAATTCTCCCCAGCTCAGATTACGATGAGGAATTTGGGAACACTCTTATTATAACCGACGGCAAGCTTGATACCACCAGATTAACACGCCTGGACGGCGATGGAGGAGGAAAATAATATGGCAAAGAAAATGATGGGTAAATACTATTTCTCAGCGCTAATAAGAATTAGTAATGATTCAGCAGGCAGTCAGAGATTCACCGAAGAAGAAATAAAAGAATGCCTCAAAAATGGTACCGCACATTTTAAACGCCCCAATGAATCTCTCTTAATAATCAGAGATTCCGACGGCGCTGTCATGGGAGAATTCCTAACTTAAAAGAAATTGCAGACCGCACGTCACCCCCAACGTGGCAAAAGCAAATGGGGGGGAGGCTATAGAGGACTTCCAAAGGTTATGCAAGCCATCTCTTAGTGAGAGAAATGTTCTAACCCCAGAATTTGGGGGACAGCTTAAAAACAAATCTTGATGGTTTGACTTGTTGAACAAATTTCTCATGCTTTTTTATTTGATTTTATTCCGATTTTTTCTTATATTTATTATCATACCAGCCAGGTTTAACCTGACTTATCAACATTAAATATAAGATTTTTTTATGGATACATCCTTAACCCCCCACCGCAATTTAACCCCCCAGGAAAAAAAGCAATATCTTTTGGCAAAATATGCTAAGAGAGATTATAAAACAGAAGACCTCTCCCCACGATTCGCTGTGTATTTTAATCCATCAATAGAAAAAATAAAAGACTGGACTTTAGTCTGTGTTTGTGACACTTTATTAGAATGCAAGCAGCAGATATTATGGAGAAAAAAGTATATGGAATTTGGGGATTCAGATTTGGTAATTGATAATGATGAAAGATTTAAAACATTCAGGGACGAAACAAAACATGTTGATGTCTATGGTAAAACATATGAACCAGGGCAAGAGTTAATGAAAATAGATTATACCGCACCTGGGGATATGTTGCAAGTTATAGCCAACTCAACACCTAAAGTTCCAAACAAAAATGGATTTTTAGGATTAGCTCATTATGCTGGAATAGAAATTGGGAACTATCAAGGGTTTTATAAAATCGAAGAGTTTTACGAAGTGTGAAAATAAAAAGTAAGCACATTAAGAAATTATAAAATTTAACTTTTTTTTGTACTATTTATAAATAAAAAAATGAGTACAGAAGAATTTATAACTAGAGCAAATTTAATACATGAGAATAAATATGATTATTCTATTGCTTCTTATGTAAATTCCAGAACAAAATTAATTATTACATGCAAAAAACA
>CAIPBY010000096.1 GCA_903863425.1 Candidatus Buchananbacteria bacterium
AAAGAGATTGAAGCGTAGATAAATACGTGTGTAGCGATTTTTTGCATAAATTTATGATTATTAATTTTTACAATGGATACCTCCTACTGATAAATTAAACTTCTTTATTTGGAGCATAAAGATTTTCTATAACTTCAATATTTTTGGCGATGCCACTACGACCATTTTTGAGTCGATAATCCAATTCCCATAATGCCGACTTATTACTATCATACTTTAATTTACTCGTCGCTTCTTCATAAGTAAACCAGCCACACTCAGTGTGTTCATCGCTAATTTGAAATTCTTTTGATGAGACTTCTACTCCAAAAGTGAATTCTGGGATCATTACAATTTCCTCGCCCCAAATCAGCCCCCGAATATTTACCGCCGGAATGGTTGTAATTGATGATAATCTTATGTAGGGCAAATTTTTATCCAACAAAGCCTCTTCGTAAGCTTCCCTCCTCATTGCCTCAATGGGAGTTTCACCATCTTCTCCTCCACCGGAAATAGCCTGCCAGACGCTCAAATCTTTTCTTTTGAATATGGCGTAGAGATATTTATCCCCTTCTTTTATGAAAGGAAAAGCCAGGACCTGAAATGATGCTCTCATAATTTTGCTAGATTAAGTTTTTTCGTTTCCATATCTATCTACCAACAAATCTCCGGCTCCGCGCCAATCTTTTCTTTCAAATACTGATCAACCTCGGGACGACCGCCAACTTGATCAATTAAGCCATTACTCAACGCCGCCTCGCCCAACATAGTAGAACCATCAGCCAGACTAGTTACTTTTTCTATCCCTATTTTTCTATTATCAGACACGGCCTTAATAAAATTTTGATTAATTATATTCACATCCCTCATAAAAAGATTCTTTTCCTCACCCGTTAATACCTTATCAGGGCTACCAGCATCCTTGAATTTGCCTGAACTCAATTGATTATATGTCATACCATCCTTTATGTTTTGTGTGGAATTATCCAGATAAGACATAGTCACCCCGATACTGCCAACATCAGAATTTTTTGAAGCAAAAATCCTATTCGCTCCAGTCGCAGCCCAATAAGCGGCTGAATCCCCTGCACCTCGAATTAATGCAACTGTCGGTTTTTTGGCATTCTTCAATGCAACTGCAATTTCTTCACCGGCCACCGCTGACCCACCATAAGAATCGATTTCTATCAAAATAGCCTTTATCTTATCATCTTTTTCCCCCTCACGAATGGCATATACGACATTTTCTGAGGCAGTTTCATCTTCCGTCAACTTTCCCTCAGTATTATAATCAGCTGGCGAAATATATGTGACCACATCCCCATGAAGCTCAATGCCAGTAACATTGCAATCCTGATCACTAGCACTTTCTTCCGCAACCGTAGATGAATTGTCCGCATCAGAATCAGACATAACAGCATTAACGAGTATGAAAATAGCGCCAAGAATAATAATCGTGGCAGCCAAAAATTGCCAAAATGCCAACACCTTCCCGTTATTTTTTGTTACTTTAAATTTGTACCATGGCACTTTAGTCACATTGATTTGTTCCGGTTCCATATTATTTATTTTTTATTGTTATTAGTAATAAATCCGCTGAGAAAAAATTTTTTATAATAATTTTCAAACTTTTTTAATCTATCGGTGTAATCACAAATATAACTCGCCATAAAACCTAAATTCTCATTTTTTATACCCTGTGAAATAAAATTATTGATTGATAGTATTAGCCTAGCTTTTTCAATATCACTTAATACCTCCACAAGCTCAGTATCAATAAACGGCATAAATCGATATATTCGATTAATCGCCAACTGAGTATCGCGCATTTTTTCACCAATAAGCTGTAACCATGTTACCATTACAAATTGACCCTGATAACAATATACTTCAGGCGCGTCATTACTATTTGGATTAATCTTTTCCAATATGGCTTTTATCTCTATTTCTTGATATGGCTCTGAAATATCTACTTTAGTATAATCTCTAAATGCAGAAATTAATTGATTCCTATAAGAAATAATTAATCTGCCTTCTTCTCTAATTGAATTAAAAATATTCTTATTATTCTGAATTCTTTTATAATCTACCGTCACAATATAAAAAATATAACTGGATAATATGGCTAAGCATAGACTAAATAATAATGGCAATATGCAACTAAAATAAACCGAATACCAAAAACAAAAAATCATTGCAAATACTGCAAAAACATTTAACAATAAATGGGATTTAATAACGGCCCAAATATCTTTATACATTTTATATTCATTAAGTATTTTTAATAAATAGAAATAAATTTTTACCGATTTCCTTTCGCTCGATTGTGCGTCTTGCACAACATCTCACAATTTTTGACCGATGTCTTACCACCCTTACTCCAAGCTGATACATGGTCGGCCTCCATTTCATCTAACTTCCAAATCTTAATTTTATTAGCCTCATGCCCAGTAACACAATGCGAACAATTTGATACTTTTTTCTTTTCAGCTTGAGCTGTTTGTACTTTATATACTGATTTTTTGGTTGCTTCATCAAAAATTCGGACTTCAAGCAATTTCGTATCAGCAGAACCACCTAAGATAAATTCAAAGATACCTTTGCGATTTTTAACATACGGATCATTGTAAAGCTTCTGCACCTCGGCTGATACTTTAGTCGGATTATAAGCTTTTTTGTGATACTCCTCATACAGTCGTCCCCACTCCAGTCCGCACATCTCGCTTTCTACATTAGTAAATACACTAGAAATCCAATCAATCACACTGTTGAAATATTTTTTTAACTCATTAATATTTTTGTCGTTGCGATGAATACTCATGTAATCATCAATGTTTCCTTTACTTACCCAATCCAGAGCCCTTTCAAAAAATGCCTGCCGGTTTGCACTGCCCCTTATGTACGCACTCCATTTTTGAATATTGGCATTTTGACTGTTGCTGAATTCTTCTTTACCTAGTGTAACGAATGGCCCAGAATAGATCGCATTCAACAACTCTTGGGAGACAAGCGGAACTCCAGCTATATTAATCGTCTTAAACCACTCTTTTATCTGGCTTTCTGTCCCTTCACATTCATAAATGAGCAGTTTCGTTTCCAAAATCTTTGCTTTCCTGTCTTTTGCCATACCACTGAAATTTTGTTGTAAACCATTTTCATCCACTATAGCAAATTTATCAGTAACAAAACGTCCGACACTGGTGATACGCTGTTGCCCATCCAAAACTTCCAAATTGTTTTCAGAAACTTGATTAAAATAAATCAAACCTATTGGGTAACCTTTGAGTATTGACTCGATAACGGCCATTTCTCTTTTGCCACCATCAGAAGCATAGATATAGTTTCGTTGATATTCCGGCTGAATAGTTAGCTTGCCAGACAAACCGAATAGTCCTTTGCCCTCCAGTTCGTTATAGACAAATCCATCGCAAATATCTTTTACAGTAATGTTAGTTTTTAAAACTGTTTTCATATTATTATTATTTCTTCTTATGTTTAATTAAAATTCTACCATAAGTCCTATTCCCATTCACAATTGTGCAACCACCCCTATCTTCTGCGTGTGGTTGATAATTTAGTCTTTTTAATATTTTTTTCGGTGCAGATGCTCTCGTATTTCCACTGGCTTGCCATATAATCTCAAATTGTTCAGGTGAATATTTATCCAAGAAAGTAATAGGTACACCCATTATGCCATGATAATCGCTTGGAATAGAATCTGTAAAAGGCACTTCGATGGCGTCATAGTTTTCGTAGTGATCATAGGAATTTTTACCCTTTATTTCCTTATGCTTACTAAACTTCAAATTGTCCTCCATAGACATAAGTGGCATGGGTTGATGACGTCTTCCGTGGTCAAAATTTGTAAACCAGCAAACACCAGGTACTCGATTTACTTTTTCCCCATTTTGCTCTCGTTCAAATTTATATGAATCCGAATAAACAAAATCGAATGGGACTTTAAAATACATACCTTTATTAAAGTTTGTTGCGCCCAGCCAGATTTTGTCCGCTTGTATTAATGTAAACAATTCTTTGTAAGTAATCGCATTAATATTGCCGATAATGACAAACTTTTTATTGTAACCAAAAAGTTGTTTAATATATTCGCGAAACAGGCTGAACGGTGGATTTGTTACCACAATGTCAGATTGTTTAAGTAGATTTACACATTCATCGCTACGGAAGTCACCATCGCCTTCTAGTGGTGTCCATTCATTGTGCTTGTTTGCCTTTAACTGCTGGGCAACATCTTTTAAATTAAACTCGCCGTCATCGTCAATATCATGTACTTCGTTAATAATAAATTTGTTGGCCGTTACCTTTGGACGGCCTTTTGATTTTGTAAGAGTTTTATCATCACCAAACAATCCTAGTTGCGTGTTAGCTACAGGCGAAGGCTTGTAGCTGGTGGTGATAAGCCGTTTTAATCCCAGCTTTTTGAAATTAAGCACGAAATAACGAAAAAAATTGCTCTCGAATGGATCGTCGCAATTACAATACACTACCTTGTCACAAAAAGTATTGGGGTTGTATTCCAAATATGCCTCAATCTCTTTCTGAATATCAGAAAACTGTGTATAAAACTCGTCGTTCTTTGCTTTCTTTGCGTTAGTGAGATTACTGTTTGCCATATTTAATATTTATTATATATTCTCTAATTATCTCATTTTAAATCAAAAAATGCAAGAAAAATAAGTTAATTTAGATATAATTTTACACTTATCCACAGATGTATTGACTTTTTCTAAATATCACATATAATATATACATCAATACAAAAGGGTCCCTGAGGTCGCAAGATCAAAGGCCCCCTTTTTTTATTTTCCTATCCTATGCTTGATATTCAATAGATAATCAAAATACACACGCGTTATCTTTTTGTATAATGAAGAGGCAAAGCCCTTATTTGGAAATAGTATTTTCTTAAATCTACCCTCCTCAATCAAGAAATCAACCAACATCTTAAAATCACCATCGCCAGTAACCAAAACTATTTTATCGAATGGTTCCTTTTTATAAATCTTTTTCATGACTTCGAAAATAATATCAGAATCGACATTGCCCTTCTTATTACTCAACATGCCAGAGTTATGCTCCCGAAACTTTAAAATAAAACCAGCTCTTTGGATATTCTCATATAAATCCTGGTTGCTTTCATCGACAAAACCCAAAAAGTAGTATGCACTTTGAACTTCATATTTTTCTGACAAATACTGACGGAATTTTAATAAATCTACTTTCCAGCTTGGACATTCTGACATCGTGCCCAAATATAAATTTTGCCCGTCTACAAAAGCTAGATTATTTTCCATCCTATTTTTATTAATTATCTTTCTTGATTATCCCACTTTAGACCAAAAATTGCAATCACATATAATCCTTTATTTAAATCAAAATCTCCCTGTTACGTAGCATGATGCTACGTAACAAAAAAACACTCCACCTCTGGAGTATTTTTTCTATTTGCTCACTTATTTGACTATATTTTACTACTTTTGACCATATTGTAGAAAAGAAATTAAGCCATTATACTTCACTATCCGTCGCGCCCCACTTTTCTAAAGTAACAGCTTCTAATTTTTTAAAAACAACCAATTCTATTGTTAAGCCGATAATGGCAATCAAAATGATCCCGACAAAAACTTTTTCAAAACTAAATTCCCATTGTGCATTCCACATAAACTTACCCAATCCTCCTGCTCCCGACACAAGCATTTCTGCCGTTATCACCGACCTCCAAGTTGATCCAAATCCTATTCTCATGCCAGTAATGATATTTGGTAAAGCGCCAGGTATAATCACCTTGAAAACAGTCTGGAATTTATTTAATCCTAAATTTTTGGCCACCAATATCCAAATTGTATTGATACTACGCACTCCGACAATCATGTTATAAATCATCTTCAAAAGACCAGAAATAAATAGCAAAATCCATACTGATTCTCTGGTAAAACCGAATAAAATAATAATAAATGGCAACCAAGCTTCCGAAGGTATAGTATAGAGAGTTGAAATAAAAGGAAAAAATGTTTGTCTTGCCCTTTTGCTCGTTCCTATTATTATTCCAAATATAATTGAGGCAACAATCGCCAACAAATAAGGAGGAATAATATTTAATGCACTCTCGCTAAGTATTCTAAATACGACGCCGCTGTTTATTAATTCTCCGAAGGCATTCAATACCCTTAATGGAGAAGGCAAAAACCAATTTGGCATCCAATTAAAATAGGCGATAATGCTCCATAAAAGAAATATAAAGAGAAAAGGAATTGATCCTAGAGCAATCCGTTTAATTTTTTGTGGTGCCATAAATTTCATTTTGAGCGGATTCAAGCATGTCTTTGAATCTAAAGTCGTACATTTCATTCAAGGCCAAAGGATGTCCAATTTTCCCCAATTCATAATCAATTCGAGCCATTTCCACGATTATTGACGTATCCTCCCAAAGGCTATAACTTTGCCTTCCTTCTTTTACCAGATTTTCGAATTGATCCGGCTTCATATCAGTTGCACCAGCGCTATTATCTTTGAAATATTTAGCAATCATAGCGGAAGATTCCTCCTGATGCTCCTTGAGGTAACGATGGGCTTCAATTAACGCCTTAAAGAAACTTCTAGCATTTTCTTCGTGGCCATTTAAATAATCAGTATTAGCCGCGATAATGGAGGAAATAGTTGATACGGGCAATCCTATCAAGGACGTATCATAGCCATTTGTCTGCCAAGCAGGCATAATGACAGCTCCCAATTTTTTGGCTATATCAATTTCATTCACATTTTGAATCAGAGCGGCATCTATTTTCTTTTTTTCCATCAGCATTGAAGGTTCATATTGACTATCCATGTCCACAAAATTAATCTTTTTCAAATCAGTATTTTCTTTCTTTAAAATATATCTTAAGAATAATTCTTTGGTTCCTCCAGGCGTACCATAAGAAACTGCTTTTCCTTCTAGATCTTTAAAACTATTAATATTGGAATCTGGACGAATAAATAATTTAGTAGGGGCGCTAGCTATCGGTGACAGCATCCTTATTGGCGCTCCTTTTTCTATGGGGTTATAAACACGAGGAGGACCGATTACAACAATATCCAGTTGCCCGCTCGCAAGTGCCACGGCGGCGTCCTTGCTTGATACTTGGATTAACTCAACATCAAGTCCCTGATCGCGAAAATATCCCTTTTCATAAGCAACTATGACGGGAACCGAATCAAAGCCCTGTATGCTGTAACCGACCTTAATTTTTGCCAAAGATGCGGCGGCATTTTCCTTTTTGTTTGATTTCTCAAATTTAGGAGGGTGGACTTGCGTATAAATAACTGTGGCAACTATCGCTACTAAAACGATGATTGCTACAATTAAAGTTTTTTGTGATAGCAATTTCATAGTTTATATATTAGGTATTAATAAGATTGTTGATATTAATTTGCGCATCAAAATGATTTTTTTCAAGATTAAATTCTATTTCTATATCATCTTCCAGCTTTTTCACTATTTTTACAAACGCGGGATCGGACATATCGCGAGGGTGAGTGAGATTAATTAAATATGATTTTTTGATCGTTGTAGGCCTTGAGCTCATTACATAAATTGTATCAGCCAAATATACTGCCTCATTCACGCTATGCGTAACAAAAAGTATGGTTTTTTTGGTTTTTTGCCAAATTTTGATCAGACTTTTTCTTAAATTTTTTCTAGCAATAGAATCTAGAGCTGAAAATGGTTCATCCATAAGTAATATCTCGGGATTGGTCACTAATGCTCTTGCAAAAGCGACTCGCTGTTTCATTCCACCGGACAACTTGTGTATTGGCCAATCCTTAAATTTCAAAAGATCAACAAGATCTAAATAATTTTCGGCCAGGGATAATTTTTTATTTTTGTCCAAATTGCTATTGGATAAACCAAATAGAATATTTCCAATAACCGTCTTCCATGGAAAAAGCATATGGTCTTGGAATACCATAATACGATCTAATCCGATAGATTTAACTTCTACTCCATTTACAAATGTCTTACCCGATGAAGCGGGGAGAAATCCGGCAATGGTGTACAAGAGAACGGTTTTGCCACAACCAGATGGGCCGATAAAGCAAATAAACTCCCCTTTTTTGGCTTTTAAGCTTATATCTTTAATAACCTCAAAGTTATTATCAAAAGTTTTGCTTACTTTTTCTAATTCTAAAATATAGTCATTCATAGTATTATGCAGCTAATTTTACCACCTAAACCGATATAAATCAAACCACGCCCAATGTCCGGTTCAGATACCAAAACGACCGGCATTCATGACGAATGTCGGTCGTTTGAAAAACGAATTCTAAGCTCACATACCTGGATATGTTCCGAACTTTTGACTGGCGAAAAGCGATACTTAGTCCGGAGATGGTAATCAAACATGTAAGCCAGCTGATGGCGTTGATTTAGCCTGCTAACCTTCTAAATTATACCAATTAATAAACGACGTATTTAAAATTTGCAGTTGGTTGGCAGATCTTACAATCTCCAAGCTTCTTTAAGTATGCGATATTGTGCTTCATATCCTCGATTTTTCAGATGTTCTAGATAAACTTCTCTTGGAGGAATATTCGCATAATAAGGCGTGGGACCAGTAGAAAGACCTCCCCCAGGACCTGTCGAGAGACCGCCACCAGGCCCCGTAGATAATCCACCACCCGGACCAGTTGATAAACCGCCGCCTGGACCTGTCGAGAGACCGCCATTTGGGCCCGTTGATAAACCTCCTCCCGGTCCCGTAGATAATCCTCCTCCGGGGCCAGTTGACAAACCACCTTCTGGACCAGTGGATCTTCCTCCTCCAGGACCCGTAGAGAGACCTCCTCCCGGTCCTGTAGAGAATCCGCCTAGTGGACCAGTTGATTCATTTCTAGGCCAACCCTTATTTTCTTCTGACATATTTTATTAATTATTTAATTATTTAGTGATTAAATCTTATCAAAAGTAGTCCAAAAAATCAAACTTTAGGCACAAAAATCTTCATAGCTACTTCTGTACATTTTGCCCTTACCCTGTTACACTATATCTCCTTCTCTTTAATCTTTTTTAGCTTCTTTACTAACCCCTTCTCTAACACCCACTTATCAAAAGCTAGCCGTGCGAATTGGTATTGGGCGTCACGAATCGCCTCAATTTCCTCATCGGTGAGTCCTTGGGCTTCGTCTCCGAATAATTCTTTGTATTTCGACAGAGTAATCATTTTTTATTGAGACAAAACAGAAGTACCAACTTCTGGCATTAGAGAAAACAATTTGCTAATTTCTTCAATAATTTTATTTCTTAATTCTATATCTATTACGGCCGTTTCTAATACTGCCATCACCGTTTTATTATCTCCATACTCTGCCGGTTTTTGACTAATAAGATTAGCCAAATGTAAATATGCCACTAATGCTAATCTGACATATTCCTTTTGTTTATAAAGAAAATTAAAATCTGGTAACGGAAAATCTGTTTGGTCTTTTTTAATGTCTTTTGCTATTTGCGCAAAAAATGAGCCATGAACAAACGCACTACGCTGTGAATATAATTTTTTTATCTCTTTTTCAATTGTTGTAATTTTCCATGACAGCAAAACTGCTATTCGTTTACGTAACCTATAACCCACTTCCTCATTTTGAGTATCATCGGCAGTAAATAACGCCTCAAGTATAGTTGCCATATCTGCCGACTCTCTTTGCCAACCGAAAATGCTCTTACTATATTCATACTCTTTTAGTCCATCAAATAACAGTATGGCGACATGCAATCTCCAATCCTCTAATCCCCATTTTTTGACTCGATCCATCTGCCAATGACAATATTTCGACTGAGGTAGTAGAGTTTTGAAAAAAATAACAAACTCTTTTGTTTTAAAAATATCCGACTGATTTTGATTGTGAAAGAAAACCAAAATATTGATTTCATGTTTATGACGCGTTATACCAAAATTAGAAGCGTAAAAAACTGGATAAAGAAATTTTGACGAATATAAATTCAGCAGAAAAAGAGTTTCGGAATAACTATCAACTATACTATCAAGACCCTCCGGAATCAATAAGGCCCATGAACAGTCTTCGTATTGCTTTCCCGTAATCCCATAAATATCCTGACTTTCGGTCTCTGATTTATAATGCCGAAGAAGAATATTTTCATTTATCGGTGGTATTCTATCTTTTAGTAAAGTGATGAATTCGTCGACTTTTAATTTCTTCAAATCCCAACACTCATAGCCATCTTGAATTTCAAAAATTACACTTGATTGCTCTATCGGTGGTCCTGAAAAAACTACTATGATTTTTTTCTGTTTTATCATTTTTTATTGCTATTCACTAAAGTGAGTGATAATACGGCTAGCGCGCTGCCTTATCTCATCATATGTAAGTACTTCGATATTATGAAGAGCATCATTTAATTTACGCAGAGTTTCTCTTTCACCTTCTTCCATTACCGATGATAGCCCAATGACAATTTTTGCTCTTGGCTTTAACACATTTAAACCATCTATCGATTTTAACAAAAACCTTTGATCTTCCATGACGCCTAAGTAATGAATCGTCTGCCCAATAACCTGAGATAACGCAGCAGAAGGATAATAACAACGATGAGCGACGTCCTGTATAAATAATGGTTTTACTGAAGATTTTTTTAGCTCAATAAGATCAACAAAGCCGTCTAGGCTTTCGACCAACATATCCGCGTCAGAATGTAATCCGATTCTAGTAGCATCCAAACGACGGATATACTCAATGCCAAAAACCCAATCATTCTCTTTTATCCATGCTTCGAGCTTGTGTTCATTAGCCTCATTAATAACCAAATCATTAATTTCATTAAAGGCTTTTTTGTTTTTAGCGTGCTTAACTGCTGCAAATAAATTATTAACATCGTCTTTCTCTGCCTCGAGCAACAACTTTTGTGCTTCCGGCGCCGCAAAAGACGACAAGACCTTTTCAATAAACTCCTTATTAATCTCAATACTATCGAGCAATGCCTTGTCTTCCTTTAACACTGCAACCCAACCGCCGCGAGGCACTTCCACTTGCTTAAGTGATTGAATATAGTCGATTAAGGACCAAAAATTTTCATGGCAATTGCTAAGGCCAATTCGAGAGCTAATAGACTTGGTGGCATCATCTATTTTAACGGTTTCTTTTTGTAATTTACCCTCTCAACGATTTGATAATTCTAATCTAGGAGTATATTTATTTCCTTTTGCGATGAAAGTGACACCGCAACATGTCTTAACGCCTGTTTTGGAGGTATCTAAGATAAACTGCTTAATTAGGCTATGCTTATCGTTATCAAAAAAATAAAAAAATCCATTACCACAACCCCCATCCCTAATTTCAATGGATTTGAAGTTATCCTCTCCTACTATAAAATCAGTCGAATTGTTTGAAAGCATATTGATGATTTATTCCTCCCAAAGTTTAGCAATCTCCTCTTTAGTTTTTTGCTCATAAATTTCAATCAACTTTTTCGTTGATTCCACTAGCGCGCGCTCGACTTCAATTTTATCCACGATTTGCTTTTGAATGGCGAGAGGTGGGAGAGATATAACTTGTTCCTCGATCAATTTATTATAAAGTCTCTCTATTGTTCCGCCCTTGGTTGTAATCCAATCTATGTCTTGAAATACCAGATTGAGATAATTATTATAGGCTTTCTTTTCACTGTTCTCTATCCAGACTATATTAGAATCCTGAAAATACGCTGACTCACCATC
The DNA here is from genome assembly GCA_903863425.1 of Candidatus Buchananbacteria bacterium. Classification (GTDB taxonomy): domain Bacteria; phylum Patescibacteriota; class Patescibacteriia; order 2-01-FULL-39-33; family 2-01-FULL-39-33; genus CAIPBY01. The sequence continues at coordinate 11,709 of CAIPBY010000096.1, forward strand.
AAAGACAACAATTCTCCCAATAGTACCAGAAGTTGAGATTAAAACTTCGCCTTTCTTTGGATAAGAAAACTTTGCTTTATAGTCATTAAAAATTTCCCGACTAATAAATGCGTCGGGAATTTTGCCAAAAGTACCAATTTTATAAAACGGAATATCGCCTTCAGCAGTGGTCTGCTCTTTAAAAATTCTTTTGCACATACTAATTTTTCCAATCTCACCCAACTTCACCTTTTCCCATTCCGGATCAATGTCTATTTTAGGTTTCCAGTTTTTGGCAATTTGCTTGGCGCCGGCGATAATGCCTGTATAGCCGTCCAGTTCTGCCACGATTTGCTCTTGAATTTCAAGAGGAGGGAGCGGGATTTGAAGTCTTCTTAAATCACCATTTGATAAATGAAGTATATTCGCACCTTTTGCAGACTTTGAAAGTTCAATTTTTAGTGGTGGATTGCTAATCAACATAGCCAAATAATCAGCTAGTATAAATTTGTTTTCTGTTCTGATTATATTTATATCACCACCAACTATTACACCTCGTTCATTTAACGATCTTGCAACAGAAATCCCCATTGCGTCAGCGGTTGTTGTAGCAGGAACAAGAACATCACCCTTTAGTGAAGTAACATTGCCTTCAAAATTAGTTTTACTGACGACGTTTTTAATAATAGGATCATATAAGGTATAGATTTCGCCGTAGTGGATGCACTTATTTTTTCCCTCTTCAGTTAAATCACTTTTAGATAAACCTTGCCCTCTTAGAAATTCAATCTTTTCTTCTTTTTCTAATTCCACTAACCCTACCATCGGCCACTTGGCGTTAGTGTAATCAGTCGCCACGCGATAGCGATCGCCAGAAAGATTATAATCCCCATTCTCGGCAATTTTTTCTTTTGAAACCAAAAATCCATTATGAGAGCCACTCACCCATTGTAAAATAATCTCCCGCTGTTCATTATTTAAAATATAATGTTCAAAACCCTTTAAGACAACTAGAGCATCAGGAATATCATTTTTATTAATGAGTCTTCTTTGCGCACCAAGATCAAAACCATCGTTTGAAATTTTAACAAACAAAATGTCCTGTGTCCTTTTTGCTAACTCGTTGTCGAAAAATAGAATACTTGTCTTTACTCCGGCATATGGATTAAACACTCCAGAGGGTAATGATACGACAGCAAATAAACCATCTTCGATTAGATTCTTACGGAGTTGTTTGTAAGCGGTACCTGACTGAAAAATAACACCTTCTGGCACAATAATGCCAGCACGGCCTTTTGGTCGCAGGTGGTTCATAATATAATCAACAAACAGCACTTCACTGCGACTAGACTCAATGCTAAATTTACTGTGCGGTTTGATTCCACCCTTAGGAGACATGAAGGGTGGATTAGCTAGAATTACATCGAACTTATCATTCCAACGCTCATCACTGGAGAGCGAGTCATATTGATATATTTTTGGATTCTTAAACTGATGCAGATACATGTTGACCTGTGCAATCCGCACCATTGTCGGATCAATATCGTAGCCCTCAAAATTATTCATCAAGTTGCGACGCTCATCCGGCGTAAGCGGTTTTTCTTTCTTCTCTTGATCATACTTGCCATCATGCTGTTCCAGAATATGTTTGTAAGAGCTAACCAAAAATCCACCGGTGCCACAAGCAGGATCAAGTACCTTATCATCCTTAGTTGGGTTTACTACATCAACTATAAAATCAATGATGTGTCGCGGCGTTCGAAATTGACCGGCATCACCTTGGCTAGACATTATTGAAAGCAAATATTCGTAAGCATTGCCCAGCTCTTCAGGATGAGAGTAATCAAAGTAGTTAATTTCTTTAAGAAACAACCCTAGAGTTTCAGAACTGCGGTATGGCAAAAAAGCGGACTTAAGAATATTTCTAAATAACTCCGGCAATTGCTTGGCTTCAGCGAATTTCTGAAAAGCAACAACATAAAGATTCATCCTATCCTGATTGCCGATTCTTGTGTCCATGAGTCGTGCCCATGAATACTGCTCAAGTTCACCAATAAAAAAAGCCGGCTCGTCACCATTTTTAATCGCCGCCTGATCCATGTCGTCCATGAATTTATAAATCAAAGCGTAAGTAATTTGATCTATTTGAGAAGCTGGATTTGGAACTACGCCTACAAGCACTTGGCGAGCGGCGTCGATGTGTCGTTTTGTGTCTGTATTCATAGTTTATAAATTAGTTAAATGATAAGCATAATCACTGACATACTGTGGTATGACTGTCTTATAGCCATTCAATTGTTGATATTCTTCGAAGTGAAAGGAAGACTCAGTGTTAAAGCGAGCGGTTTGACGGCTGGCAATAATCTCACGAACTTTCTCGTCCGTAACATAAGCCTTGAAAAACATCTTGGCCGGAGCGTAATGAGTTTGATCAACAGGATTTACTTCCATAAACTTCTCCCACTCTGATTCTAATAGTTCGTCTTTCATTTCAAAGGTTTCTTTGTCGCCAAAAGCTACTTGCAAAAATTCTTTAACAGTTACACGACGATCAACTCCAAAAATCTTACGAATCTTATCTAGATTTAAGAAATATTTTGGTTTATCAAAAATCTGCTTTTTAGCAAAATCTTCTGCCGCTTGAGTGTCGCCGTTCTCCCACATATTCTTGAGTTCTTCGTTGCCTAAAACATCTTCTTCAACAGCGCGCTTGAAGCCCTCACGGTCAATTCGCATACCCTCTGAACCAACATGGGTTTCACTAAGAGAGGCAATTTCATCAGAGGTGAGCAGGTCTAACGGTTTTTTGGCACCTTTAGGCTCAGGGCCATCTGGACCATCAATAATTGGGCCATCTTCTCCTGGGATTGGTGGATCAACTATCACATCTATTTTTCCGGTGGGAAGCTTGATTTTTTCATCGTAGGGAAATTCTTCTTCAAAATATTCACAGGTAGCAAAAAAATCAAAAAACTTATATTTTTCCTTTGGTATTGCAATCGTTTCTTTATCGGCGTAATCCTTATATTCAAATAAAAATTTTCTAGTTCCTCTTCCCTTAATCTGAACAAAATCAGAAGGACTGAACAGCGGCCGCATCAATGCAAGATTTAAAATATCCTGGCAGTCATAACCGGTAGTCATCATGCCAACAGTGACGGCAACCCTAGTCTTACTGGTGTCGTATCCTTCTGGTTGTTTAGCTTGTCCACCTAAACGATTATTGGAAAAATTTATGGTCATCTGTTGAGCATTGGAAACTTGAGAAGTTACCTGCATGGCAAAATCAGATTCACCATACTGTTCCGGCCATTTTTCAAATACTAATTTGTTTAAGATATTTGTTACCCTAGCAGCATGTTTCTGAGAAACACAGAAAACAATTGATTTTCCAAAAAGCTTAATTCCGTAATGCTCTGCTACCGGATCAAAAAGACCGTTATCAATCAGCGCCTTACACATGGCGACATTAGTTTCCTCATTAAAAACCTTTCTTTCATAATGTCGTTCAGTGAACACTTCATCAATCGGCTCGCCCTCTTCGGTTGTTTTATGAACCGCTAAACCTTCATCAGACAACAATTGAGTAGTAATATCGGTCCGAGCATCAACTATAATTGGATTAATTAAAAAACCATCCTTCACGCCAGCCAGCAAATCATAACTAAATGTCGGTTCGCCAGGTTCACAACCGAAAGTTTTATAAGTATCAAGCAATTGTCGTCGTTCGAATTCTCTCTGAGTATCAGCGCCCGCCGTATCAAATCCTTTCAGATAATCTTTTGGAGTGGCTGTTAGGCCAAGCTTATAACCGACAAAATATTCAAAGACAGCTCGACTATTGCCCCCAATCGATCGATGGGCTTCATCAGAAATAACTAATTCAAAATCAGTTGGTGAAAATTCCTTCTTATAGCGATCGCCGGCCATAAAAGTCTGAATAGTCGAAACCACAACACTGGAGTTGGACCAGGAATCACGGTTATCCTTATAGATCGCGCAAGCGAAGTCATGACCAAGGTAATTTCTAAATGCTTTAAATGCCTGATCTTCCAACTCTAATCTATCAACGAGAAATAATACTCGACGAGCGTTACCTGATTTTAAAAATAATTTAATAACAGCTGCTGAAATTAAAGTTTTCCCGGTTCCAGTAGCCATTTCAAATAAAAACCTCTGATTACCATCTTTTGCTGATTCTTGTAATGCCTTAATCGCCTGAACCTGATATGGCCGAAGTTGCTTAAGATTATTATTTTTCAAGTAGTCCGTCCTAGTGGATTCGTCCTGAAACGCTGGATCTTTTACGAATCCTGGCATCTGCGATTCTACGATATAATTTTCGTCAACCAGCGTATTTGCGAGTTCTTCTGGATTGGGCGTGTATTTTTCATATTGAGTAATTGAGTCCTGAGTTGGGAAGCGTGAGATTGTATCTGGGTTTCCATGCTTAGTATCCCAAAAATAATGAATATTGCCGTTAGACAAAATAATAAAGCGAGCATTAATATTTCGAGCGTAGTTTCTAGCTTGCTCCTTAGCTGACAATGGATCAATGGATTCCTTTTTAGCTTCTACTACAACTAAAGCCCTGCCGTCCTTATCTAACAAAAGAAAATCAATAAACCCATGAGCTTCGTTCTCAAAGTCATCACCTAATTCAGAATATTTAACCCCCGGCTCTAGCTGGATATTTGCCTTATTTTTGCCATCATCTTCGAATCTCCAACCAGCCTCTTCAAGTAGTTTATTAATCTTAATTCGCGCCGACGCTTCTTTAGTGTTTGCCATATTTATTTATAATATTTTTCGTAGACCTGCTTAATCAAAGACATAATATATCCAACATCATCATAATCCTTAATGTCAGCTGAGCTCATGTGCTGATTATAGTATTTAACGCTGTTTTCAATATATTTTAATTTCTTTTCTGGATCGTTAATATCTTGAGGTTGAGTCCTCATGAAATCAATAATGATTTTGGCATTTTGAACTCGCACTCCAACAATATTCTTATGACCAATTTTAAAGCCAATAAAAACTTTCTTCGGATTCTCGACTATACGGCTATCAAGAGATAAAATTCTTTCGCTTAAAGCATCGAATAATTCTCTGACATGCTCTCTGCCTTCAGGAAAATGATCTTCCGTGCTGTATTTTTTAACCTCAACGCTGACCTTCTTAATGGTTTCATTATTAGTTATCGTATTGAGCGATTCTCTGGCCACTGCTGATTCAAATTGATTATATAAAATTGTATTATTATCAAACTTTTTGACTTCCCAAAGTTCAATTGGCAGGTCTTTAAAATTTACCGCATTACGCTGATAAGCTGTAAAGGAATTAGCTAAAAACAAAACGCGGGATTGCGTCCAGTCAATGTCCTCGCGCTTTAGATTATCTTTCATTTTTTCATTGTACTCCAAAATAAAATCAGCTTTGTTATTTAACATCAACGCTAAATAGGCAAAGCCCTGATCAATGACGCTGAAGCTTCGATCTCTTTTGTACTCAATAATTACAAATGACTTAGTTTCTTCGTCGAAAGCCAAGGTGTCAATTCTGAATTCATGCAAAGAGAATTCAGTACTGATAAATTTAAGGCCAAAGACCAATTCTAGATTTTGTTCCGTCACTGATTGTAAATCTTTTTCCAAATCAATTTTAGTTTCCCTAATAGGATCCAATGATTTGTTTTGCCCAATTTTAAACATCATAAATTTATTATATTTTGCCTAAATAATGCTTATACAATACCACTTTTTACTTGACAAGTAAAGAGTACCAACAAACAAAAACAGGGGTAATTAAGTCCCTGTTTATGCCAAAGTAGATCAGATTTTTTAACCTAAATCTTCTTTTTCTTCAACACAATAAAACCAATCAATAAAATTATAACGGCCGCTAACAAACCAATAACGATTTTATCGACATTTGAGGCAAATAAACCATTACATTTAATATCATTCGGATTTTGTTCATCAAAAGCGGCTAACACTGTTCCTGGGTTATTTGTTGATGTTTCTGATGGCGTAACTCCTTCAATTTTAGTTCCCAAAACTTCTCCTGATTTAGTGGGTGATTTAACGGGTACTGTTTTTACTATTGGTTTATTGGCTGTGACTGGTATTACTGCGGTAGCAGGTGCTGTAATCGCCTCAGAAGCTTCAATTGTGTAACTGCCGCTACCTCCGCTATTAGAGATGGATTTAATAGCATCACCACCGACTATATTCACGCCAGTCATGCTGATTGTCGCTGTCCCAGCTGTTTCGGCTTTAGTTGTCACTGTTAATAGAGTTTTATTATCAGCACTGCCACTGGGAATACCCAACAAAAAATGAGGACTATCACAACTGGGCGTAGATAACGCTTGAAGACCAGCGGCCACAGTAATGCTCTGGCAAGTTAATTTATCAAAAGCCAAAGTGCCTTCAACTGCATAGATCTTATTGCTGGCGGTATTAATACCCACTGAGGCAGTTATGACATCGCCAGCATTTTTAGTAACGCTCGCTGGACTGACATAAAGCGAAGCTGTAGTGGCCTGAGCTGTACCAGCAATACCGAAAACAGCCAATGAGATTAACAATAATAGAATTGTTTGAATGTTTAATTTTTTCATAGTTATTTTAATTTATGCTCCAATGAGCCATTAATAAAGCAAAGTCAATAATATCTACCTTAGAATCATTATTTAAGTCAGAAACATTAATTCCATTCTTGCCCCAATTAGACATCATCAAAGCGAAATCAATAATATCAACCTTGCCATTGCCATCAGAATCACCAATTATAGGCGCAGCAGGCGGAGTAATATTTCCTCCTCCACCACCACCGCCTCCACCAGTAGACGGAGGAATAACTGGGGGAACATTTTTTGTAAAATTTAAATCAAGATCAATAGTTGATCCGGAAACAAAACCGCTGTTATAAGAGATAACAGAATCACCTCCATTTTCAGTAGTTGAGCCAGTGCTAATGAATTTAAATACTAGTTTGTTACAACCCGAATAACTGCCAATAACTAATTTTGTCTTGGTTGGATCGCTATAACCGTAAGCGCCACTTCCTTGCACTATTACCTCACCCTTTAAATCACTATTACAATAAGCCCTGACTTTGGAACCAACGGATAGCACTTGTCCGTCATATTTTACCTGGCCATAAAAAGCCATCGGAAAAGACGGAAAAGCATCGCTGGCATTAACAATAAGAGGCAGAAATAGCAATGGTAAAATTAATAAATATATTTTTTTCATAAAGGCATTGTTACAATTTGTGAACCAGTTGGCCAATTATTATAATATCCACCAGTAATATCATTTAAATTTCCGTTAATATCGTCCCAAGTAAATTGGTTTTTATCACCCAATGAAGTCGCCATATTTCCTTCCATCAATGCACCGTCAACTACATTCACATTCTGAGCATAAATATTAAATGTAACTAATGTTCCCGCACTTATTTCAATAAATGGATCTACAAAATTAATTACACAATCACCAGAGTCACAGGAAGTATTAGTAGTAGCTATAACCGTTTCGTTTGAGTCCTTTACTACTAAAGAATTTACTGACGCATTAAACTCAATATTATTTTTTACAATATGCAAAGGTAAAGACTTTAATTTTATTGATCCAGCCGAATCAGCAGTTATCCTAATACTAGCAATTTTAGAGGTTCCAAGCATTAAATATTCCGGAGTTTGTCCAAAGACAACTATAGGTTTTGTGGCCA
>CAIPBY010000097.1 GCA_903863425.1 Candidatus Buchananbacteria bacterium
AAATAGTGATTTATTATCTTATGGGCTATTCGGCCATAAGATTTATGATGGAGTTTATCAGAATCGATGTGACTTCCCTCATTTTTGGTATAAGATTGCCACAGTTGGTGAGTGTGGCGGTGTTTGTGATTTGTGCGGTTATTTTGATTCTGAAAAAAATTAGGAAATTGTAGGGGCGAACCCTTGTGGTCGCCCAAAATTTGGGCAGGCACAAGGCCTGACCCTACAAGGATTTACGACATTTTAATTTTAGGAGCTTAACCAAATAATCCCACGAAGTGCCAAAAATATTGACTGTGCTTTTGCGTTCTAAGTCTCTGAACTCAGACCAGTCTACAGGTATATCTTTGAAGGTATATTTTTTTTTCGCGCAGAGATAAATTAGTTCAGTGTCTAGGAAAAATTCGTTTTCTTGGCAGTCGGGCAAGATATTGTCTCTGACTCTGCGATTAATGGCCTTGAATCCGCATTGAAAATCGGAGATGTTTGTGCCGAGTAATATTTTGGCCATATTGCGATAGGCGGTGGAAATTAGTTCTCTTTGCCACGATCTGGATTTCTGGGAATTAGGTAAAAATCTTGAACCCAAAACCAGATCATAACCATTTCTGATTCCTTCGATAAGCAGTTTGGTGGCGGAAAGTTCTACGGCCAGATCGCAATCCATAAAGATGTAAACATCAACTTCGTATGTGAGAAATGCCATTTTCCAGGCTAACCCTTTGCCTTTCTGGTCCAAGAGCAGTGATTTTATTTCAGAATTCTCTTGATTTAATTTTTGGCTTATTTCTTCGGTATGATCAGTTGAGGCGTTATTGCAGATTATAATTTGGAATTCGTCACTTACAAAGTTTTCTCGGCAATACCCAAGAAGTTTCTTGACGTTTCTCTCAAGCACTATTTCTTCGTTATAAGCTGGCAGAGCGATAATTATTTTCATAAAACTTTGTAGACAATGGCATTTGAATCAGAATAAACTTTTTGAAAGCGCGGGTCTTTATCTATGGCCGTTATAAATTTATCCCATTTTGTGCCGGCAAAAACGTATTTTGCTTGGAAATGATATTTGATGATATTGTAGGCTTGATCCGGATTCTTGCCAAAGGTGAGGCCATTCGATTCTTGGTAAAGCTGTGCATTGCTCAAGTATAAGAAAGTCGGATCGAGCCCGGAAATATAGCGAACTCTATCATCGAAATAGAAAAGAGCAGGGAATTCGTCCCAAGACGAATGATAAATTATATCTCCCGGTCTTGTTTGAGAACTGATATAGGCAGAGGCTTTTTCAAATCGATCGAAGCGGTTGTTGCCCAGAGCAAGCTTAATATTGACCATAATAGAGCAAAGGCAGGAGAAGAAGATAATAATAATAAATATGGTTAAAAAATTTAACTTTATAAAAGGCAATATTTTTTTGCGGAAGTCATCGGCGTCTTCTTGGAATCTTAAGGTCGTTGGGATTAAAGTTAGAATTATTCCAGAAGTTATAATGGCGATGGGGGTCAGGTATTCTATGTTTCTTTGCGATTTGAAAGTGGCTAAGGCAAATAATATAGTTAGCACCAAAAATAGTTTTGATTTTATATCCAGTTTTGGTTTATAAGTGTGGATCATAGCCAAACTCAAGCAGATTAAAAGCAACGGCAACAGTAGAGTTGTAAAAAAGCTAATTTGAGAAATGGGATTCCATTCTGATCCTAGAGTAATTTCGTTCCCCACAAAAAAAGGAATTTGGAAAGTTTGGACAAGATAGAAGCTTATATTGCGCGGGAAGTAGGGATTTATGATTATTCCCGCTAATGCTCCTAGCCAGCAGGCGCCGACAAGAAAAATATTTTTCTGGGAAAATAAGTTAACTATGAATTTTTTGGCAAAAAGGATGATGTTGCGTGTCTTGAATATAGATGATATAGAAGGTATGTCCTTGGTGGCAGAATCAAAGGCATCAACAAAAATGAAGATTAGGCAGATGACAGGCAGGAATATCCAGCCCCCATAGACCCAAACGTAGATGAAAGACAGAATAATCAAAGGTAATTTTTTTCTTTTTAAAATAAAAAATAGCCCGGTCAGTAAGATAATAAGCGATAAGGGCTGGGCTTTGATAAGCGACATGCGGAAGACGAAAGCGGGAGAAATGAGAAGCGCCAGGGTGAAAAATAAAGGGAATTTTATTTTCAGTTTGGATATTATGAAATAGAAAACGACGATTAGAAGTGAGGCGATAATAGCTTGGAATATTTTGGCTCCGATAATCGGCGGTAGTAGAGTGACAAAAGGAATCATTAGAGCGTGATAGAGCAGGTGATGGTCGATAAAAATGTTTTTGAGCACGGTAAATGGCAGATAGGGGAAATTATGGATGATACCGAATTTCGACATGAGAAGAGCCATTTTGATGTGGTAGAAAGAATCAGGATCAGAGATGTAGGGTGACCATTCAAGATAGCCGAAGGAAATGAGAGATATCAAAAAAACCGCTAGAGGCGCTAAGAATTTATGTCTTTGTTTCAGGCGGGTTATGCCGGCGATTAAATTCATAGAGTATTATATTATTCTAATATTATAATATTTTATCAATAAATACCAACAAATAAACTGCCGGCTAAAGAGCCGGCAGTGAGATTATTAGTTTACTTTTTTAATTTGGCAAGTTGGGCTTTGAAATAGTTGACCCAAGGAATTTGTGTCGGATCTTGGTGATTTAATTGAGCTAGATAAAAGCTAAACCAAGAGCCGAATGATAGAGCTTCCAGTGAGGAGAAAAGTTGATTAGGGTTATCTAGTGCATATTCAACATAATTGATTTGTTTTTTCTTGAGTACTTGTTCTGTAGCCGTATAGCGAGTTTTGATTTCCGGGCTATATAAATTGGAATTAAAGAGGAAGACCTTAATCTTTTTAATTACTTCCTTGGGCAATTGCAGGCCTTCAAGTAAATGGTGGTTTAATTCCGGAATGGCATTGTAAACGCAGAAAGTTTTGGCGCTCTCATTGATCTGATTGCTTAGGATGTGAGCATTCGGCAAGAGAAAATCGGAGGCGACAATTACCGGGAAAAATCCTTGGAATTTTTTGGCCAGGCTTTTGGCTAGATTTTTGTTGCCAGGGATAGTCGGGGAAAATAATCCGTTTAAAACTTCCAAATATTCCACGGCTTTATTGATGTCGCTGTCTGTGATTTTGATGGCCTTAACGGCAGATAGGGCATAGAGAACCGCTCCCAATTGAGTGCCAACTCCGTATCTCGGCTGTTTGGAGGGGTTGAGTTTGTCATCCATTTTAAGCAACGGCAGTTTATGCTTTTTGGCCAGTTGAACTATTTTGCCACCGCTGGCAATACAGATGATTTTGGCTTTTAATTTTATGGCTTGGTTTAAGCAACTGATGATCTCTTCGGTGTTTCCTGAATAACTAGAGATAATTACCAGACTGTTTCTGGAAGCAAAAGCCGGCAAATGGTAGTTTCTGACCAAAATAAATGGCTTTTTAATCTCTCCGGCATAATTTCCTCTCACTAATTCCGAGGCCAGATTGGATCCGCCCATGCCACAGAAAATAATATCCGTTGCCTTGGCATAAGTGGCTGGAATTTTGACAATTTTGAGGTCATTCCAGGTTTGCCAGAGCTGTTTGGGCATTTCCCGCAGGGAATCTGCCACTAGGCGCGAATGAGAACTTAGTTTTGTTTTGGTATTCATGTTTATTATATATAATTGTTATTTAAAATTTGATTTTATCTGAATTTTTAATTATCTATAAAGATTTTTGGAATGGTTAAATGGTTAAATTGCTAAATTGTTTTTAATTGCAGTATTTTAACAATTTGACCATATAGCCATTTAACAATTGCATTATTTATTTTAACAAAAAATAGGCAGAATTGGAAATCCGGCCTATTTTGGGGCTGAATATAAATTTATTTGATCGGTGTGCTTTGTTCCCAAATAATATTGAAATAGTTTAAATAAGATTTGGCTACATTTTCGTTCTGTATTTCAATTATCACCGGTTCATCGCTGGGTTTGCCGAATATTTGGATTACCACGGTGTCACCGGTGACGTAGTAGTTGGCGGGATTTTCTACATTTTTTGGCAATAATCGATATTGGTTTAGCTCTGGGTTTCTGAGGCGTACGTCTTTGTCTAGTGGTGATTCGTTGTACATAATCATTTTCCAACAAATACGCTTTTGGAACCTTAGTTTTTCATATTGATTATAATAATTATCCATAGACTCAAACCACCTGTCGCCAGATGATCCCATTACGTATTGGGTTGAATTTTTGGGAAATCTTTTTAAGATACCGATTTGGAAAGCTTGGAATTCTTCACGGCCCCTATATATCTTTACGTATTCAGAATGCGACGAAATGCTTTTTAAGAAATCAGAGATTAGGGGATTCTTCTTTTCCTCAATTATTTTTTGCATTTCTCCGCTTTCTTCTATTTTCCCCTTGTTTATGAATATTATTTTATCAGCAACTTCTGTTGCGAATTCCAAATGATGAGTGACCAGGATCATGGACTGGCCGTCTTTGGCCAATATTTTAATTAATTTAAGGACGCTGTCGATCAGTAGCGGATCAAGGGCTGAAGTAACTTCATCAAGGAATAACACCTTTGGTTTTACCGCCAAAGCCCTGATAATGGCGACTCTTTGTTTTTGTCCACCAGACAAGAACTCTGGGTAAGAGTCTTTTTTATCCAGTAGGTCGAATTTTTCTAGTAGCTCCAGGGCATATTTTTCCGCTTCTTGTTTGTCTGTATGTTGGACTAATAGGGGAGCCATGGTTATATTTTCCAAGACGGTTTTATGTGGCCAAAGATTATAATCTTGAAAGACCAAAGAAACATTCTTGCGGTATTGCCCAATATCTCCTTCTTTTTTGGAGAGCTGAAACTTATCCATTAATTTTATTTTTCCTTTGTCTATGGTTTCTAATCCGGCTAAGCATCTAAGTAGGGTGGTTTTGCCTCCTCCGCTTGGCCCTATCAAGCAGATAACTTCGCCCTTTTTGAGAGACAAGGAAACATCATCCAAAGCGGGGATTTTACCGTTATTGAATGATTTTGATATGTTTTTGGCTTCAAGAATAATATTGCTTGCCATATTTAGATGTTTTTTAATTTTTGTTTTAGTCGATTTTCAAAATATTTGGTAATAAAAACCAAAGGTAAAATCATAATCAAATAAGTAATGGCTACCGTAGTATAAATTTCTAGTAGCCGATATGTCTGACTGATTAAAATATTAGAGCGATGCAATAATTCTCCTACCGCTATCACGGAAGCCAGAGAAGAGTTTTTTAGCTCGGTGATATATAAGCCTAGCAAGTTGGGAATAATATTTTTTATGGCTTGAGGAAGGATAATTTTGCTCATGATCTGACCATAGCCGAATCCCAAGGCTAAGCCGGATTCAAATTGATTTTTGGGAATAGATTCGATACCGGCTCTCACTGTCTCCGCGACAAAAGCGGAAAGGTTTATGGAGAGGGCAATAAGAGCTGCTATGAATGGAGAAAGGCGTATAGGTAGGAACAATGGCAAAACATAAAAAATCCAAATTAATAAGACTAGTACTGGGAATGATCTGAAGAGCTCGATATATATTTTGGCAAAAGACGACAAGATAAAATCCTCGGATCTTTTCATGAACGCCAACCCGATTCCAATAATGGTACCGATTACAGCGACAAGAAGCGTTAGCCACAGGGTAACCAACGCTCCTTCCAAAAAAATATATTTATAAGTTGAGATTATCGACCAGTCCCAGAGATACATATTATTTAATTTATACTGTAAGTCTTATTCTCATGGAGCCAGTGGGCGTCATATTTTTTCTCCAATTGATCCCATCCGCCACTAGTTTGTATATACAGGAGAGAGTTGTTGATAAATTCTTTAAGCGGTGAGTCGCCGTGCCGTATTGGCCAGCCGTTAGGATTAATGTCAAAAGGATTTTTGGCAAAAACGTCAGTAGCTTCAGGATGTGCGGCCGCAAAGAGTCTAATGGTGTTGGCATCAGCGATTCCAATATCCGCTCTGCCAGAAGTTACTTCCAATAAGAATCTAGAAATATCAGATGATTCCACATCAATTCTGGTTATTTGCGCGTTTTTGAAGTGAGCCGTAGCATAAATGTCGCCGGACTCACCGGTTGAAACAGCCACTTTAATTCCCGGCTTATCTACGTCTTCAATTGTTTTGAATCTAGTATCTCCTTTTTTTACTAATCCGCTATTACCGGCATAAAATAAAGGATCTGAGAAATCGACTAAAGCTGCCCTGGGAATTTTTACAAATAAAGATGTTCCAAGATCGCATTGGCCGGTTTGTACGGCGGTAGCCATATTGCCGAAAGTCGATTCATGGTATTCAATTTTTACTCCAAGTTCTTTGGCCATCATTTCAATGGCGTCTATATCATGACCAGAGAGCTGTCCGGTTTTGGAATCTTTAATCACTGCTGGCGGCCAGACAACATAGCATACTTTCATGATTTTTGTTTTTTGAATTTTGGATAAAGAATCCTGTTGAGTATTTCCGCCATTTACTTTATTATAAGCTAAATAGGAAAATCCTAATGAAGCCAACAGTATTACGACGATGATAATCGAGTAGATTTTTTTCATATTTTTGTTTTATTTTTATCAGCCTGTGGCTGAAGTTAATTTAATTATATCAATTTAATATTTTTTAGAGAAGCCCACACGCGATAACCGATTGCGTGTGGGCCGTGTTGTGAACGAAATGTTAATCTCAGAATTTGAATTGTACCCTCGCTTTCAGTTCGGAGATTTCCGTTTCTGGTTGATAGTTGATGTTAGTAGTTAGACTCACGGCGTCATCCTTGAGGCCGATTAGTCTTATTCCGGCAAGTAGGGCGAGATAGTGACTGCCATCGCTCTCCATCAAAACGCGAGAGATGGTGACGTTGTCTTCCTCGTCCTTGCTGGTCTGATACTCGTGCCATGTTTTTGATAAATTCTGCACGAAATCGACTTGGCCATGAATTTCGAACCACTTAACTCGGTAGGCTTCAAAGAGGTAGAAGCCTAATCGATCGCTAGTGTGGCTGTCGTCTTGATGCTCATAGGACAGCTCACTTCGAACCGTCCAACGTTTCAGATCTCCCAGTTTCACGGACCAGTCCGTACTGATGCGTTGGTAATTCTTCGTGACCTCGCCACTGATGGCGAGGAAGGAGCTAGCATTAAAGCTATATTGCAGTCTGCCAGATGCCCCGAATGTTTCCCAGTTAGCATTGCTGTTAAAAGAAACCTCCGGATTTCCAGTTACGTCCATCAGTAGCAATAGATTGTTGGTCAGCTTCAATTGAAGTCCAACCCCCCAACCATAAGACGCCATGAAATCCGCTAATGGATATCTAACCGTTTCGAGGTCGTACCTAGTTGGCAGTGTCCATCCTCCAGCGCGAAAGATTCGTCCAATCTCTAGTTTTTGCTCTCCGTTGTCATATCCCACCCAGGCCTCGCGGATATAGTTGCCTTTCTCCACTCCTATTTCCGCGAAATTAATTTCCATACTCCCGACAAGTTCTTCGTGTTTGTAGGAGGCGCGGACACGGGCAGGGTCG
>CAIPBY010000098.1 GCA_903863425.1 Candidatus Buchananbacteria bacterium
GACTTACTCCAAATGAAGTCCTAGCCAGAGTGCAAAATGTGTGTGCTTAAAACAATTTTTGCCAAATTTATTTAAATTATAAAAACCCCAAATTTGGGGCTTTTAATTGTACTATATTTATTAGCCAAAATTACACCTTACTCATATCTAAATACTCATCAATTCTAATCTGCTTCACAAAATCAGGCATATGGCTTACCAGAATCATGGCGCCTTCGAAGCTGTTTATGGCTTCAGCAATTATCGGAATATGTCGAAAATTAATATGATTTGTCGGCTCATCAAGCACAAGAAGTCCCGGTCGCATTAGGATAAGTCTAGCAAATGATAGTAAACCCTTCTGTCCCTCAGACAAACTTCCCACCGTATGATCCATAAGTTCTCCGGTAATTAATAATCCGGCAGCCGTGGATCTCATTTGTTGATCAGTAATATCGTCATCGAGAATAGCACTCTTAAGAGAATCAAACACGGTCTGAGAGAAATCAAGCTGTGAAAAATCCTGACTATAATATCCAACCCTGACGCCTTCCGTGATAGTAGCTCCTTCAGCTTTACCGGCCACAAGTGAG
Source organism: Candidatus Buchananbacteria bacterium (assembly GCA_903863425.1). Classification (GTDB taxonomy): domain Bacteria; phylum Patescibacteriota; class Patescibacteriia; order 2-01-FULL-39-33; family 2-01-FULL-39-33; genus CAIPBY01. The sequence goes on from CAIPBY010000098.1 coordinate 573, forward strand.
CGGAGGAAAGTGCTCTTGCCAATTCCATTAGGCCCAGTCACTAGCAAATGCGTCTTCTTTCGCAATATAACATCTACATCCTTGAGTAAAGGCAAATGATTATAAAAAGACAAAACTGATTTAATAGTAACCACCTCTGTCTTAATATTCTGCTCGGGAATAGTAAAACTTCGAATCGTCTTATCCTCACGCCGGACATCAACGATATTTTCTTCCTGCTCTTCAATTTCATCGCGCAACTTCTTGGCTAATTTACGCATCTTTCCGCCTTTGTTGGCGAAAAAATTCACTTTTTCCTTGCGATCCTGAATTAATTTCTCAGCGCGAGCATTTTCCATCTGCTCCCTTTCAATTCGCTTAGAAATTTCTTCCACCACTGTATAGTAATCTCCCACATAAGCTTCAATTTTGTGAGTAAAAACATCCAGATAAATAACTCCTTCAGTGAAACAATTCAAGAAATCCGCATCATGGGAAATTACAATAACCGTCTTCTCATACATCACAAGAAAAGTAATTAAGTGATCGATGCCATCAGAATCGAGGTTATTGGTCGGCTCATCAAGAAGCAAAATATCCGGATCCTGGATTAAAGCATAAGCCAAAAGCAACCTAGCTTGCTGTCCACCGCTCATCTCTCCCACTTTTCTATCTATGGGCATGGTTAAATTTACTGCCTCAAGAACCTTATTAATTCTACTTTTGATATTGCCTGGAACCATGCTAAATGCTTTGGCAAAATATTTTTCCACGGTCAAATCCAAATCGTCTCTGTCCATGGCCTGCCTAGCCGTACCAATAGTGGCGTCGTTAGTAATAGATATTCTCCCCTTCTGAGGTTTTATTTTGCCTTGAATTAGATTAAACATAGTGCTCTTTCCTGAGCCATTCTGCCCCATGAGAGTAATCTTCGATCCTCTGCGCACGCTAAAGCTAGCCTCTTCCAAAAGAGGCTTTTTGTATGCGTATTCAAATGAAACTTCATCAAAACGAAGTATTACTTCTTCTGCCATATATAAACATTATAAAAACCCAAGAGCCTTCTTAGGTTTATTTATTACTGCA
>CAIPBY010000099.1 GCA_903863425.1 Candidatus Buchananbacteria bacterium
ATGATTACATTAAAATTCCGGGATGACGAGATTTAGAGAATTTTGATGTGATTAATTTAAAATTTTACTTCAATATTCTTCTTCTCTTCCTCTCCAGCTTCGAAGAATTCGAATTTTTTGAAGCGAAGCATGCCATTTATAAGATTGTTGGGGAAAACTTCAATTTGGATGTTGAAATCACGGACATTGCCGTTGTAAAATCTTCGAGCGGCTTGGATTTTGTTTTCTGTGTCAGAAAGCTCATCTTGCAATTTGAGGAAGTTTTGATTGGCTTTCAAATCAGGATAGCTTTCGGCTAGAGCAAAGATGGATTTAAGGGTTGAGGACAAAGCATTTTCGGTTTCAGCCTTGGCTTCTGGACTGCCGGAATTGGACATGGCTGAATTCCTGGCCTCTATAACTTTTTCCAAGGTTGATTGTTCATGAGCGGCATAGCCCTTAACTGTCTCGATGAGATTGGGAATAAGATCATATCTGCGCTTCAATTGGACATCAATGTCCGACCAGGCTTCGTTGGTGCGGTTTTTCAGGGTGATGAGCTTGTTGTAGATAGCGATTAGCCAGATTAGGATGATGACCACAATGGCTATGACTACCCAAAGGATGGTTTTCATAAGTTTTCTTTTTGATTAGTTTTTAAAAATTAGTTATTTTGTGTTATAATAAAGAAAAATATTTCCTTGTTTTGCAAATTTATTGTATAATAAACCTGTTGATAAGTCAATTAACTATATTTTTATAAAAGGTGACAAATTTATGATTACACAAAAGTCCCATGTCAAAGATTTTTTGTTCTTTTTTGTTTTATTCGCAGTAATTTGCGGATCTATGGCGCTTACCCATGTTTTACCAGCTCAAGCCACATGGATAGAGCCATCAGGATTGCCTCCAGATGAGGGGATCGCGGGAGCGCCTTTAAATGCCGGTTCTCTTGATCAGACGAAATCAGGTGGGCTGAATGTGCAAGGGGGCATTACGACTACTAAAATTTGTTTGGGTAATTTGCCTTGTATCGCTGATTGGACAACCGCAGGTTTTGGCTCGTCGCAATGGACTTCGAGCACTAATCCAAACGGAATTTATTATAATAGAGGCAATGTGGGGATTGGCAATTCAAGTCCTCTGTCCAAATTGGTTGTGGGACCATTGAATTATATTCCAGGTAATATTAATCCTGTGGTTTTTATTAATAATCCACTAGCATCCTCTCCTTTGGCTGGTAATGGATTAAGCAACATCTTGATTGTCCAGGGGAATGATATTCCAGGAAGTGCTGGCAGTTCAACGAAGTTAGCTTCTTTTGGGACAAGAGATGCAGGCAATAATGAGTCACTTACCGTAGCGGCTTATCGAAATACTGTTGGAGCTGGGTGGAGTGGCGTTGCTCTTGGATTACAGTATAATGTTGATAATGTTGATAATGCTGGAGGCAGTTTATGGTTTTATAATGGTAATACGGGTATTGGCACGACTGCTCCAGAAAGGAAATTAACTATTTCTGATGCAGGTCAAAATCAATTACTATTGGAAACGACAAATTCTGCATCATATTCTGTGGCTCGATGGAAAACGCCAGCAAGGACATATCAGTGGGCGGTTGATGGTGGCACTAATTCATTCTACATATATGATGAAGCTAGCAATAGTACGAGGTTTTTAGTAGATAAAAAAGGCAATGTCGGTATAGGCACCGAAAATTCCCCATTAGCCAAGACTTCAATAGAGGTTGTTAATACTACTTCACCAAATCTTCTTTTAACAAATACTGTTCGCGCCAATGAATCGCAAATTGCTTTTGGTAAGGGGAGTACTAATCCTGAATGGACTCAGGCGATTATTGGGGCCAATACAATAGATCCAGGTAATTATGGAGCAGGTGGTTATTTATCTTTTAAAATTCGCCCTACAGATTTTTATCCATTAGCCAATCAATCACCAGAGGAGAAAATGAGATTGACGCTGGGCGGAAATTTAAATTTATATGCTCTTCGCCCTGGTTCTGGTGCTTATCTTAGTATGACTCCAGGCAATGGTTCTAACAGCCGTCTCAAGAGTCAGGGTACTGGGCTGGATTTATTATCAGGATATACTGATCAGAGTAATGTGTCGCACGCATCGGGAATTGAGATAGGTCCAAATGATATAATATCATTTCATGCTGGTATTGTAGGAGGAATACCTGATTCTACATCTAAGCTCGATATATCCTCCACTGCCGTTACTGTTAAGACTAAGCTAGTTGTCAGTGATTGGGGGCTACTTATTAGCAAAAATGCTGGTTACGGTAAGGTTTTAACTTCAGATATTTCAGGTAATGCCACATGGCAAACTCCGGCTAGCTCATCGCAATGGACGTCGACTACTAATCCGATTGGAATTTCTTATATGGGAGGCAATGTCGGTATTGGGACGGTGACGCCTAATGCTCAATTGACGATTAATTCTCCAGCGACGGTATCTGCCACAGCAGGAGCTTTTAATATTCTTGATGGAGGATATACGGGGGGGCTTGCTGGGACTAACTCTTTGGTGGTAACACGCAATACTCCAACTATCGCCGGACCAGGTTGGAGGGCTTGGGCAATTGGTGCGAACATTAATCCTGCTCTGGCTGGTGCGCCAACAGTATGGTCAAATGGTGATGGTTTGCAAGCTGCCAATGCTATTACTTTTTCTAGTGATCAAAGTACGACTAATGTAGGCCTTGGAATGAATTTTTGGACAGGAAGCGGGAGAGTGGGGACTGCCTTGACTAATCGAATGACTATTTTGCCTGGTGGTAATGTCGGCATAGGCACATCCAGCCTGTCTAATTATAAATTAAATGTCCAGGGTTCTATAAACGGTTCATCCCTTTGCTTAAATGGTACCTGTAAATCTAATTGGAGTTCTGTTGGCGGTTCAGGTCTTTTAGGAGCCGGCACGACAAATTATATTACCAAGTGGGCTTCTACCACCGGACTTACTACTAGTACTATTTATGATAATGGCACCAGTGTCGGTATTAATACGACTACTCCTGATTTTAACGCTAAACTGGATGTCAGCGGTAAGGTTAAGGTAACGAGTCTGCAAATTACAGGTGGCACCGTGCCGTTATTAAACAAGGTTTTAGTCTCCGATTCTAGTGGTAATGCTGTTTGGACTACATCATCAAATGCTTTTGCTTTTACTGAGAAAGATCCGAAAGTTGGGACAAATACCCCAAATTTTATTCCTAAGTGGGATAGCAATGCTTTAGTAGCTGGCAGTATTAAGGATGATGGTGGTGTTATCAGTGGTATGACTTCATTGAGTGTAACTAATGGAATTACTGCTACTGGAATTGTGGTTAACGGTGGAATTGCCGCTACTAACAATGTCGGCATAGGCACGAATCCAAGTATTGGCGTTAGATTGAAAGTTTTAGGTGGTGAAGTTTGGTTTGGAAATACGGGAAGCTATTCTCATTTTAACTATGGCACTAATGAAGATACTTATATTCGCGCAGGACTGGCAACTGGTAAATTATATCTCAATGATGCTACGGCGGGTAATGTTTTGATCGCAACGGGTGGTGGTAAAGTCGGCATCGGTACAACTAATCTCAACTCGGTTGCTAAATTAGAAGTAGCTGGCCAAATAAAAATTACTGGTGGCAATCCAGGTTTAAATAAGATTTTAGTATCTGATGCTACCGGTTTGGCCAGTTGGCAGACACCAGGAATCATTCCAGGTTTAACTGGTCCAACGGGTGCTACCGGCCCTCAAGGTATCCAGGGTATTCAAGGTCCCATAGGTCTCACCGGTCCCGCTGGAGCCACTGGTCCCCAGGGTATTAGAGGTTTAACTGGAGCCACAGGTGCCACTGGTCCCGCTGGTCCAACGGGCGCCACGGGTGCTACAGGTCCCAGGGGTTACGATGGAAATACTGGTGCCACAGGTCCCGCTGGCCCAACAGGCGCTACTGGTCCTCAAGGTCCCGCTGGAGTTCTAGTTTCGGGTAGCACCAATCAGACCTTGAGATATAATGGTTCTAGTTGGGTGGCCAGTAGTTTTCTCCTTAACAAGGAATCTCAAAATCAAGTCTCTATAGGTAGTAATATTCTCATGGATAATACTGGATATATATCAGCTATGTCTTTAAATGTAAGTAACAATAAAACCACTATTGGTGACAATGGAGCAATAACTACCCAATATCTACATGTAAATGGCGGAGGAGATAATAATATTAATGGAAAATTAACCGTAGGAAATTTACAATTAGATGGTAGTGTAGGAAATTGTGATACCTCTAATAAGGGTAAGATTGTTTATACTACGCTTTCAGAAGGGGATACTTATGGAGATTTTGTTGGTTGTTCTTGTAACAGTTCTAACGTCTGTATTTGGCTTAAGTTAAATCCTTAGAATTTCAAATTAATTAAAAATGCATCATTTTCATAAAATTTTAGAATACGGTTCATTATTATTAATCGCTCTAATTTTAATCCTAGCCGGATCGCTTCTTTGGAATTTTCAGAGCACCAGAGCCGATGTCAGTAACGGTTATCAACTAATGGGTTGGATTTGGTCGCCTAATTATTCTTGGATTTCTTTGAACTCTGCTAATTGCATGGGCAATTCCAGTTGCGGTTCGGTAAGTCCAAATTCTTATGCAGTTGTGATGTCCAGCAACACGGATGAAATTTATGGCTGGGGCTGGTCATCTTATGTGGGCTGGGTTTGTTTCGGCTCAACTTGTCTTCGAGATTCAAATCATATTTGCAATTATCAGACGGGTTGTAATCCCGATACCTTCGGCACTTTCATTCCTTCGGGAGGCTGGAAAATTTCTGTAAATAGTGGAGTACTTTCCGGTTGGGCCAAAATTTTGTCCATGGGAGATGACGGCTTGATTTCTTTCAATGGCGCTTCCACTTCGCCTTCGTCCGGAGCATATCTGCCGACTTGCTATAATTGCACCCCGCATTGCGAAACATTCAGGACGAGTACCGCAGGCACCCAAGAGTGTATAGCCGTATCTTCTAGCACTTATGATAATTGTAAGATTTGTTTTGCTACGGATTATTTCAATGGCACTTCAACGCCTCCCGGCACATTGTCGGAAACAGTGCCAGGTGGTAGCGGATCAACCTCTTTCAACTGCAAGGGCAGAGATACTGGTAATGGTCCAGGACTTTGCACCACTATGGGATCCGATATTGCCAAAAGAATAATCTGTGACGGTAATTGTTCCTCGACCAATTCTTTCGGTTCTGGTGTTAATTCCAATGATGGCACTCTAATGGGATGGTCTTGGAATGGCAATGCCGATAGGAATATCGGTGGCGGTTGGTTCCATCTCAATACCAATTTTGGCAACGCCGGGATACTTTTCCCTTGGTTGGAAACGGATTATGGATCTATTTATAGCCAGAAAAATGTCCGACAGAGAAGCGCTTTTGGCAGAGCCAATGCCACTTATTGTATCTTTGCCAATAATATTTACGGAGTCAAGTCGGGAGATTGCAGTACACAAGGGAATGTATCTGGAATTGATCTGAATTTTCCCACAGCCTCATCGACAAATGTTTATCGCAACGCGCTCGGAAAACTTGATGTGAAGGGTTTGGAAAATAATTTGGCATGCAAAGGAGGATTATGTTATAATTATAATTATAATAAATATGGAAATACTATAGTCACTACCACAGATACATTATCCGAATCATTTTCTTTGGATAATAAAGTTTATAAATCCACTGGAGATTTGCGTATTGGTTCGGGATTGCAATTTAAGAATGGCGCGCAATATGGTAACGGCACGATTATAGTTAACGGTAATTTATATATTGATAGTAATTTTTCTTACGAATCAGCAAACAATATCGCGGATTTGAATTTAAATAAATTGGCCTCGGTAGCTTGGATTGTAAAAGGCGATGTGATTATCGGTTCTAATGTTACTAGTACGGTTGGAGCATTTATCGTCTTGGGAAATAGCAATAGTTCCTGTCAGTACAGTGATGGAACCCCCTGTTCTTCAGTAGTTGATTATCCGAAATATATGCCGAATGGTTATGGAGTGATTTTTTCAGGATCATCTGATAAGCCCTTAACGACTTATGGCTTGATGGTGGCAAAAGCCTTTGACTTCAGGAGGACTTATGCTGATCCGGTTCAAGGGTCTGAGAGAATAATTTATGATGGCAGAATTATTGCCAATCCGCCTCCGGGATTTAGCGGTTTTGTGGAGGGTTTGCCGGTGATGAAAGATTTTTAAATATTAAAATAATCCATGTCAATTTTTTCTTCAAAAAATGAAAGTTATCTAGGTATTGATCTGGGGACTTCTTCAATTAAAATTTGCGAATTAGCCAATGTGGGTGGACGACCGCGTTTGGTGACTTATGGCTTCAATGAGAAAAATACGGGAAATGCGGGAAATGATAATTTACTCAATAAGGTAGAGGAAACCGCTTTGGCAATCAAAGACATCTGTGAGAAGTCATCGACAACCAGCAGAAAGGTAATAACGGCTTTGCCTAATTTTTCTGTGTTTTCCTCAATTTTGAATCTGCCGTCTTTGCCCAAGAAAGAATTGGCTTCGGCCATAAGCTGGGAGGCGAAGAAAATTATTCCTACGCCTTTGGATGAGGTTATTCTGGATTGGAAAATAATAGATGAAATCGAGAGTGCCGGTGGCAAGGATACCTCTCTTTCGCCAGATAATCCCCAGCAAACGACATCGTTTAAGCGGATATTTTCCAAGTCGCATAAAAATTTGAGGATACTTTTAACCGGTGCCAACAAGACATTAGTCAAGAAATATATTGACATCTTTGGAAAGGCAAATTTGAATTTGCTTAGTTTGGAAACCGAGAATTTCGCTCTCATCAGATCGCTGGTCGGCAATGATAAGTCAACTATTCTGCTTATCGATTTAGGAGCAACCACATCGAGTATTACGGTGGTGGAAAAGGGGATACCGGTACTAAGCAGAAGCTTGGAATTGGGTGGACTGATGATTACCAAAGCGGTTTCTGTCAGCTTGAATATTAATTTGGATAGGGCTGAGCAATTCAAACAGGATATGTCACTGGACAATGAGACGGCAGATAATTCGCTTCCTCAGACGGTGGAGAAATCTTTCGAAGCCATATTGCACGAAATCAAATATACCATCAGTCTTTATAATGGTCAGAATAAGGGTAAGATTGAGAAGATAATTCTTTCCGGAGGTTCATCGCTTTTGGGCCATTTGCCGAAGTATTTGTCGGATATTTTGGGAATCAATACCTATGTTGGAGATCCTTGGGCGAGAATTATTTTCCCCATGGAGCTTAAGCCGATTTTGGATAAGATAGGCGCTAAATTCGCCGTGGCTATAGGACTGGCCATGAGGGATATCAGTTAAATAAATTGAAATAATTTATATAATGTCAAACATTAATTTATTGCCTGATGATCTGAAGAAGAATGAAGAACGTGAACTTCAGAAATTATCGAAAAGATCCAGGAAAAATGAGATAGAATGGAACAACCCTCAACCGCAGGGCAAGGTTAATTTGTATAGCGATGTGCCCCAAGAATCTTTCTGGTCCAAAATTTTTGGAACTAGGAGTACGGTTGTCCCGGTGAAGCATCAGTCGAGCGTCAATATGCAAGTGAAACCCCAGATGATAAGCAAGGAATTGCCAGCAAGGTCTTCCTTGAATGTTTTGGCGCCATTAGCGGGACAGAAGAATGCTCCCCCGCATTTCCAAGTCAAAGCCCAAGTTAAGAATTATCCCAATAATTATCAAAAGAAAAGTTCTTTTTGGAGCGGACTTTTTGCTCCCAAGGAAAAAGGGCTTTCTCATTGGGCCAGCTATAAACAGGAGAAGCCATCGGTCTATCCCGATTCTTCGAAAAATAGTTCTACTGGCGTTCCGAGAGCTAATCATGATTATAATTATTCATCTGATGGTATCCCTAAACCACCCGCATCAAGTGTTATCCCAAATAATAATAGTAAGGGACAGGTTTTGGTTAAAAACGTGGCTACAGCAAAAGTCAGACTTTCCCAAAAGAGTGCCGGTGATAGTTGGTTTAATGTTCTCAAATCTTTGTTTTCCCCTCATCGCCAGAAAAATTCTTGGAAGATGGCCGGAGGAGATTCATCAAGAGAGAAATTAATTAAAGAATCACTCAGCCTTTCTAGGGATAAAACTTGGGAAAATTATCACAAATTACATACTACTTCGGCGTCGAAAGAATCGCACAAAGAATTGCACAAGGAAGATCAAAAAGATTATTTGGTAGAGAATCATAATGTTTCTGATATTTTTAAGCCCTCGCCGATTCAGACGGTTACAGACAGTAGGAATCAAGCGGATAAAGAGAATAAGGACAAGACGAAGAAGGCCAAAGAAGATAAATCCAAGCAAGGCAAGTATCACTTAGCGTCAAAAAGAATCGCTTCGGGAATAAATATTAACCTTATTCCTGAGGAGCTTATTTCTGTGCGCAAGTCCTCCATAGCCTCAATAGTAATTTCTTTGTTGGCAGTAATAATTCTGGCAGGGTTGGCAGTCGGGGGAGCATATTATTTCATCGATTTCAATCAAAAGAAAATAGATGGGGAAATTGCCGTAGAAAAAGTCAAATTAGATCAACTAAATTCGGAATTATCCGCTTCCCGCCAAGCGCAGACGGAGAATTATGGGGTTGTAAAGAGGATTTTAAGCATGAATAATATTTTGAAAAATCATATATACTGGACTAAATTTTTCGCTCTTTTGGAAAAATACACTCTAGATAGCACTTATTATTCCAGTTTTTCGGCCAACACCTCGGGTCAATTCTCTTTGCCAATTACGGCCAGAGATTATGCTTCAGCTTTGGCCCAAATAGCCGCTTTTAATTCCGGCAGTGATTTTGCCAAAAGCGTGAGTGTGGATAGCATGCATGTTTTGTCCGATTCCAAGAAAGGAGCTTACGGAGTGGGATTTGACTTGAAGATTAATTTAGCGGACGGAGTTTTCAAAAAGTAATTATTTCGTATGACCAAAGAGATAAAAAAGCCGGGAGTAAAAAAACAAGAGAAAGTCCTCCATATTATTGATTATTATTTCAAATGGATTGCCTTGGTTCTTATTGTGATTATCCTCTTGGGAGGATATTTCATGGTGCTAAGAGACAAATATTCCGCTTATGCGCAATCCAAAAACACCACCTTGGTCGGTATGAAAGATTCTTTGAAAAATGCGGAAAATGATAGGCTAGCGATAGTCAATGCCAAGCACGCCACCCTCAGCTTTGATGAGGAAAAATTAATGTCTTTGGCTGTTCCCTCAAAGTTTAATTTCAGTTCTATGGTTAGCCAATTAACCTCTCTCTCTACGGCTTATAATTTTAATGTAAGTAATATTGAAGTGGCTAAGGATGATGGGGTTAAGTCGGCTAGGGTTACCATGTCCGTATCCGGAGGCAACTATGAAGATTTCAAACGATTACTTTCGGCTATTGAGACAAGTTCCATGATTTTTGATGTGCTCTCGGTTAATTTCAATTCCGGACAATCTTATGATCTGGTTATCAAATCTTATTATTTGAATTAAATGAATAAAAAAGGCAACAAATTAGAATTCTTACTTTTATTGGCGATTATTGTCGCTTTGGGCGCATTAGTATATTTTTATTTTTATGTAAATATTAATCCCAAAGATGATTCTTCTGTTCCGCTGAAGGAAATAAAAGCTAACGTCGAGTATGAGAATCAGAAGACAAGTGTAACCGCCGTTTTGTCATCTTTTAAGAAATATGGCGATTGGCCGGAAATACCCTATCAGCTGAGTCCAGCCAGGGGCAATCCATTTCAAGAAAAGGCTTCTGACAATACGAAAACAAACAATCAATAATTATGATAAATATTGTAATACCTCAAAAAATAAAGGAGTATCTTTTGGAGAATAAAATCCTGACTGAGGATAGGGTGGTTATAATAGAGAAGAATAAAAGCAATTGGGAGGATGAATTGGTGGCGGAAAAGATGATGACTCCCATAGAAGCGGCATCAATCAAATCTAAGGTTTATAATGTGCCGGCGGTGGATTTATCGGAGGTTAATGTTCCGGCGGAGGTTCTTAATTCTCTCAATCAAAAGGCGGCGCTCAATTATGAGATGCTGGTTTTTGCGAGAGATTCCAAGGGTATCAAAGTTGGCATGGTAAATCCGGAAGATTTTCAGGCGCATGATGCCATGGAGTTTCTGGCCAAGCAACAAGGATTAATCCCGGAATATTTTGTCATTTCTTATGCTGATTTCAGGAAAGTTTTTTCTCAGTATAGCGGTTTTACCAAGGAAATCGGTTCAGCTTTGGAATCAGCGAGCGAGAAATTCGCCAAAAAAGAGGAAATTATTGAAATATCAGACTCGGGCAATCTGGGGGAGATTGTTAAGAACGCTCCGGTGGCCAAGATAGTCTCGGTTATTATTGAGCATGCAGTTGACGGCGGGGCTTCAGATATTCATATTGAGCCGGAACGCAATGAGACTAGAGTTCGGTATCGCGTGGATGGCATCTTGCACACTTCCATTACTATTCCTAATTATTTGCATTCTTCTGTGATATCGAGAATAAAGGTTTTGGCTAATTTGAAGTTGGACGAGACACGTATTCCACAGGATGGGCGTATCAGAGTCAGTGTCAACGGTCAGGCGATTGATCTTAGAGTTTCTGTCTTGCCCATGCTTGATTCAGAGAAAGTAGTAATGAGGGTGCTAGACACTTCCGCTGGAGTCCCGACATTGGCCGAACTGGGATTTTCGGATTATCATATTGAGATTATTTCCCGCAACATGACTAGGCCGTTTGGATTATTCTTGCTTACCGGTCCGACTGGATCGGGAAAGACTACCACTTTGTACTCAATTCTTAATTCGTTAACCAGCGATGAATTCAATATCACTACTTTGGAGGATCCAATAGAATACTATATTAATGCCATTAATCAATCGCAAGTAAATCCTGATGTGGGTTATTCATTTTCTAACGGACTTAGAGCCATACTTCGACAAGATCCCAATATTATCATGGTTGGCGAGATTAGAGATAACGAAACGGCTGAGTTGGTTGTCCATGCCGCCTTGACAGGTCATCTGGTTTTCTCTACTCTTCATACTAATAACGCCTGGGGAGCAATTCCTCGATTGATTGATATGAAAGCGGAACCGTTTTTGCTGTCCTCCATCCTTAATTTGGTTATGGCGCAGAGATTGGTTAGGAAAATTTGCCCATCGTGCAAGATAGAAATGAAGTTGCCTTCAAATTTGGAAGAGAGGATAGGGCAAGAAATCAAAGAAATCCATTCTGATTTTCTCAAAGAATTCGGAGGCAAGATGATTTTTTACAAAGGCAAGGGCTGTGCCAGTTGTGGTAATACCGGTTATGCCGGAAGAACGGTCATCGGTGAAATTTTGGAAGTGGGTAATGACCTCAAAGATTTGATTGCCAAAGACTTTACGATGGAAGAAATAAGAGAACAGCTCAAAAAGCAGAAATTCGTGGATTTGTTGCAAGACGGAATCATCAAAGCTTTGAAGGGCATGACTACTATTGAAGAAGTTATGAGAGTTTCCCAGGAATTATAAATTATTAATTGCCAGTCAAGATAAATAAAGGAAATCCAAATTATGAATAATAAAAGCAAAAAACAAAGCATTTTAATCGTTGAAGATGACATTTTTTTGTCGGATCTTTACAAGACCAAAATGGAGCTGGAGGGATTCAAGGTTTTTACGGCTTATGATGGCGAAAAGGGCTTTGAATTAGCGCAGAAAAATTTGCCGGACATTATTCTACTTGATTTAATTTTACCAAAATTAAGCGGATTTGGCGTTTTAGAGAAGATAAAGGCCAATAAGGCGATTAAAGATGTTCCTGTAATTATTTTGACTAATTTAAGCCAAAAATCTGATGTTGATAAGGGGCTTAAGATGGGAGCTAATGACTATTTGATCAAAGCGCATTTTATGCCGTCCGAGGTGGTGGAGAAAATTAAGAAGCTGATTTCTTAACTAAATTAATATCATATCAATATGCAGTCGAATCAATCATTACTGATCAAGGATATTTTAATCGAGGGCATCAAAATGGGAGCCTCTGATTTGCATTTCTCTGTGGGCAATAAGCCGGTTTTGCGAGTAAATTCTGATTTGGTTTCTTTGGAGGATAGGGAAATAATCGTTTCCGAATTTATGGAAGGACTTATTGATTCCTGGCTTTCTCCGGAGCAAAAGGAAATTTTGCAGAAAAATCGTGAAATTATTTTCACTTATGATTTTGATAAAGAGCTTAGATTCAAAATAAATATTTTTTATCAAAAGGGATACTTGTCAGCAACCTTTCGTCACATTCCTTCGCAGGTTCCCACGATTGATTCTTTGGGCTTAACTCCGATTTTGAAGACTTTAATGGCTCTCAAAAAGGGATTAATAATAATCGCCGGGCCGTTTGGCTCCGGCAGATCCACTACGGCGGCGGCCATGATCGAAGAGATTAATTCCACCCGCAAAGAATATATTATTACCGTTGAGAATCCAATCGAATATATTTTTACCAACAATAAAAGCATTATTGAACAGCGTGAAGTGGGCAAAGATACGCAGTCTTTTGAGGAAGCTCTGAGATATTTCCAGGAAGAAGACGGCGATGTGCTTTTCCTCGAAAATATGGGAGACCCCAAAGTTGTGCCTCTGGTGCTCGAGATAGCCAATGGCAATTCATTGGTGATATCTACGGTCAGCGCGGATTCAGCCAGCTCGGCTATTTCCTCTATCTTGGATAATTTCACCTCTCTGGATCAAGAAAGAATCAGGGATTTATTGTCTAATTCTCTTCGGGCAGTGGTTTGCCAGAAGATTCTGCCCAAAGTCGGAGGCGGGGTTATCTCGGCGCAGGAGATTATGACCTTAAATGATGCCATCAAATCCATTATCGCCAAGGGAAATATCGCTCAGATCAATGATGTCATGCAAATATCCAGGAAAGAAGGTATGATTTCCTTCAATCAATCCTTAGCCGATTTGGTTCAAGCCAGGAAAATTACCAGGGAAGACGCTCTTGAGGAAGCGTCGGATCGTAAATCTTTGGAAAACATAATTAATAGTTAGAATCTATTTCAAAATAATGTCTGTTTTTACTTATAAAGCGCGAGACAAGGGGGGCCGTTTGGTTCAGGGCATGATTGACGCGAATTCCGATGAGATGGTGGCCGGACTTTTGACAGAGAAAAATCTCACGGTAATTGCCATAGAGAAAAGAAGATTGAATGCTTGGCATTTTGATCTTTCTTTTATTTTTAATCGGGTAAATACCAAGGATTTGGTGGTATTTTTCAGGCAATTGGCAGTTATGATTGATGCCAATATGCCCATAGTCAAGGCTTTGCGCATCTTGGTCAGGCAAACCCATAATCCGACTTTGAAAATGGTTATTGCCGGTTTGGCTGATGAAGTTGAAGGCGGAAACAGCTTGTCCTCGGGCATGGATGCTTTCCCGGAGGTGTTTACGCCTTTTTTTGTCAATATCATCAAATCAGGAGAGACTTCGGGTCGACTTAGTCAGGTGATGAATTATCTCGCCGATCAGAAGGAGAAAGATTATGATTTAGAATCCAATTTGAAAGGCGCTATGATCTATCCGGCGTTTATTATTTCTGCCTTGATTGTGGTGGGTTTTATCGTAATGACTTTCGTCATACCCAAGATGACTTCCATGATCGTCGAGTCCGGAGCTAAGATGCCGTTTATCACTCAAGTTTTGATTAGTGTTTCGTCATTTTTTGCGCACTTCTGGTGGCTGATTATCGCGATGGCTCTGATTGCTGTTTTTGCCATTTCCATTTCTTTGCGCACAGAGAAGGGGAGCAAGCTTTTTGATTTAATGAAAATAAGGATGCCCATATTCGGCAATATGTTCAAATATATCTATATTGTCAGAATTTGCCGCAGTCTGAATACTCTGCTCAAAGGCGGAGTGCCGATTTCTCGCGGTCTGGAAGTGGTTCGCGATGTGGTGGACAATAAAGTGTATTTCGAGGTGTTATCCAATACCATCAAGGAGGTGAGCGAAGGAAATTCTATTGCCGAGGGATTTGCCATCAGCGAAGATATTCCGGTCATGGTTTATCAGATGATCGGTGTAGGAGAAGAAATTGGAAAATTAGAGGAAATATTGGAGAAAATCACGGATTTTTATTCCAGAGAGATAAATAATAACGTGAAGAATCTCTCTTCTATGATTGAGCCTCTCATCATGGTTGTTCTGGGGATTACGGTAGGATTGTTTGTGGCTGCCATTATTCTGCCTATGTGGCAATTGTCGGCTAGTATGTAGTTCTTGGGATATTTATGATATAATTAACTTAAATTAATGTGGATAAGTATCAAGGTCGAATACGAATCCGTTAATTAAAATCAAATTGTTTCATCCGCCCAAGGCGGACAAAATGTTTGGAGCCAATCGAGAGGCCCCAAATAAAGAATAATTTTTTAAAATAATTATGAATAAAAAAGGTTTTACTTTAATTGAACTTTTGGTGGTTATCGCTATTATCGGCATCTTATCCGCTTTGGCAGTAGTGTCTCTAAACGGTGCCAGCAAAAAGGCTCAAGATGCCAAGATTAAGTCGGATTTGAATCAGTTGGCTACAGCAGCCGAATCATATTTTGCTGATCATTCTGATTACGGCAGTGTCTCTGCTTCTTGGGTGACTACTACCGTCGCTGTCTTGGGTAATGCGCCTTGTGCTCCGACTGGTTATGATACCAATACTTATGTTAAGGGTGATGCATCAGCTTATGCTGTAGTCCATCCTCTGTGTGCAGATCAGGCAGGAACTTGGTGTGTGGATAGCCTTGGTAATCGTGGCATTACCTCTCTCACGACAACCACTATATCTACTGGTTTTAAATGTAAATAGTCATAGCAGTATTCGCAGTCAGAAAATTCTCGGTTTGTCCGGGAATTTTTTGTTTTATGTGAATTTGTGGTATAATAATGATAATTATTAATTATACAAAAATATGAGTACCACTCAAAAGTCAAGATTAAACAATCAAGGATTCACTCTGATCGAGCTTCTTACGGTTATCGCCATTATTGGCATTTTGTCCGCTATGGGCATGGTGTCGTTAAGTGGTGCTAGGGATAAGGCTTATGACGCGCAGATAAAGAGCGATATTGCCAACCTTAGGACGTCGCTGGCCATGTGTTTTGATACCAATAACGGGAGCTATGCTGTTTGTACTATTCCGAATAATTTTGCGGTTCCGTCTTGTAGCAAAAGTTATGGTTCCTCCTATAATCTTAATGTCGCTAACGATACTTATGCGATATGGGCAGTTTTGTGCTCTCAATCCGGCATAAATGCTTTTTGCGCGGATTCTAGCGGTTTTGTAGGTATAATTCCGACAACAAATTTAGCTGACGGCGCCTCAAAGTGCAAATAAATAAAATTAAGAAATAAAGATAAATGACCCAAAGGACAAAATTCAAAATAATTGTTTATCTTATCTTATTTGCCATTGCCTGCACCTTGGTTTTTTGGTGGAGCGCTTATAATGATGCCAAGGCTAGGGACTATGAGAGATTGGGCGATCTGAAAACAATCCAGGGAGAGTTGTCGCGCTATTTCCTCAAATATAATACTTATGTCGTTTCTGGTTGCCAGGGCGGAGCATTGATTAATTCTTGTGCAGGCGATTTAGACAGGCCGGCTTATCTTGGAAAATTAATTGATCCTTTGAGCTTAAACGGCTTCTCATATGTGGTAAATGATTTGTCGGATAGCGATTATCAAATCAGTTTCGGCTTGGAAACTTCTATTGGAGGACTTAAGCCCGGGAATCATATTTTGAGCAAGAACGGAGTAGTCAAACCATAAATTAATCCAGTTATGATTTATATAGGAGTATTCATTTTGGGGTTATTGGTGGGAAGTTTTCTTAATGTAGTAATTTGCCGTCTTGGCACCAAGGAGAGTATTGTCTGGGGCAGGTCGCATTGCCCGCATTGTGAGAAGAAATTGTCGGCCGGAGAATTGATTCCGGTTTTGAGTTATCTCATCCAAAGAGGGAAGTGCCGTCATTGCCAGAAAAAAATATCTATTCAATATTTGTTTGTAGAGATTGCGACTGCCTTGATTTTCATCCTTATTTTATGGACAGCTCAGATGCGAGGCGGAGTCATGGCTGACTGGAAGTTGATACTAGCCATCGTGCGAGATTGGATTTTTGCCTCGTTTCTGGCGGTTATTTTTATTTATGATTTGAAGAAGCAATTAATCTTGGATCGTGTCACTGTGCCGGCCATGATAATTGCTTTGATTATAAATTTAGTTTTGGGAATTAGCATATTCAATCTGCTATTTGGCGCTTTGATTGCTTTTGGATTTTTCTTTCTGCAATTCGCTATTTCACGAGGTAAATGGATTGGCGGAGGAGATTTGCGTTTTGGAATTATGATGGGACTGATGCTCGGCTGGTCGTCGACTCTGGTTGCTTTGTTTCTGGCGTATGTCATAGGCGCGATTTTCTCTCTTGGATTAATTGCCGGGAAAAAGGAAAAAATGGATTCACATATTGCTTTTGGAACATTTCTTTCCATCGGGACAATTATCGCTTTGCTCTTCGGACCGCAAATAGTGAATTGGTATTTAAATTTATCGTTATAGCATTCTTCCCCTCCTTACGAAGGAGGGGCAAGGGGAGGTTATGAAAATCACAAATTACACGCTTATGTCTAATAATTTAAAGTCACGATTATCGCCATGTTTCAAAACCCCTCTTTGGTCTCCCCTTGGAAAGGGGAGAAAGGGTGCGGGTTTCACTCTTATTGAAATTATGATTGCGGTGGCTATTTTTGCTGTCCTATCTTCTATTATGATTTTGAATTTTCGTGTAGATGCCAAGAGTAAAGAACTCAAAAATGATTGCCAGAAAATTACTGACGCCTTGAAACAGGCACAGACCATGGCGCTTAGCGGAAGACAAGTTGCAGATAATTCCGGACAGACTTTTATCCCCAACGGTTATGAATTTGTGCCAAGCAGTTGCTCTGGTAGCGCTTGCCGAAGTATTAACCTAATAGCCAGTACTTCTATCAATAATATTCCTGTTCTGGGAGTTATCCAATTGGAAAAATCGGAAATTTACAGTCCAAATGGCTTAATTATAACCTTTTTTCCGCCAAGTGCGGATTCGCAAATTTTGATAAATGGAAATTCTACAACCTCGGTTCAAATTAAGGTTGAGCATATCCTGGATCCTAATTTATCCAAGTGCATAATTTATAATTCCATTTCCGGCAGAATGGATATTTTAAATAGTAATAGCTGTAATTAATTATGAACAAAATATTTGTTCACAAGATAAAATCACAAAACGGCCAAGGATTGATGGAGCTTATTGTGGCTATCGGTATTATCGTGGTAGGATTGTTTAGCGTCTGGGCTTTATTTTTCTCCAATTTTGCGGCAGAGCAGGAAGCAGAAACCAGGATGACAGCATCGAATTTGGCCAGAGAGGGCATAGAGGCGGTTAAAAATTTAAGGGATTCTAATTGGCTGGCCGTGGAGAATAATGCGCCCGGTGTTTCTTGGGATAGCGGATTTAATGATTTGGGAGATTCGGGGTATTATACATTGGGTACTATATTTTCTACTTCCACGTCTTATAATGGCCTTGTGACTTTATCTCCGATTGCTAATTCTAATGATACCAGCACTAAGCTGTATGTTAATGGCGACGGATTTTATGATTACGTTAGTTCGCCAACATCTACACCGTTTAGCAGATTTATAGTAATAAAAAACATTTGTTGCGCGAGCACTGATGGATTTAAATGCAGCGCCCCTCAACTTATTTCAAAAGATATCGGTTCGTCTTGTGGTAGCGACCAAATTAAAGTCGGCATTGATGTGGTTTCGGAAGTGAGATGGTTAGGCGCCGATAAACAGCCTAGGAAGGCGACCTTAGAAGATCAATTATTTAATTGGCGATGAAAAATATTAAAAAACAAGAAGGATTTACTCTGGTCGAAATTCTTATGGCGACAGCTATTTTTGCCATAGCCTCTTTGATTATCTGCGGGATATTTATCAATGCCAGTAATCTGCAGTCGCAAGTTTCCAACTATCAGAAATTACAGAATGATGGCAGATATATTATTGAGAAAATCGCCAAGGAGCTGCGAGCCAAAGATGTTATTTTGATTTATCCTTCTGACAATCCGACTTCGACCTTGTCTTTTTATACAGATGAAGCGGGGAATAACATCAGTATATATTTCGATTCTAGCACGCAAAGTTTGATATATAAGAAGAATACTGACTCGGCTCCGCTTAATTCTTCTGATATATTAGTCAAGCGGGCCAAGTTTTTTATTTATCCAACTCTTGACCCTTTCAATACTAATTCCGCCAGTACTACGCCGGATATTCAGCCGAGAATCACGCTTTTACTTGATATCGCCAATATCAGTACGCCGAAATATCAAAAAGAGTTAATTATCCAAACTACTATTTCGAGCAGAATATACAAAAGATAATATGATAAAAATGGCAAAGAACAATCAAGGAGTTATTTTGGTTCTGACTTTGATTATCATGTCCGTCCTCTTGGCTACGGCTATTAGCTTCGCTGTGTTTATTATTTCTGACGTGAAGCAATCCAAGTCCATCGATGATTCTATCAGTGCTTACTACGGCGCTGATGCCGGAATTGAAAATAGTCTTTTCCAATTCAGAAAGTTAAGCGTCACTACTACAGCCAATCTTATTAGTGGCGGTAGAATGGCTTCAAGCACATCTATTTGGAATAAGAGTAAGTCCACGGACACAGAAGACGTCATTATAAGGCAAAGATTATATAATGGACAAAGCATCAAATTGTTTTTTTTGGGCAGAGTAGCTTCGACTAATTTAGTTAAGGGAATTAGTATTTTCTGGCAGAATGGAACGAACAGTAATTCCAATATGCAGGTGACCTTCACTCAGCTGGAGCCACAGCAAGCCAATGACGGCCAGTCTTTTATTTATTATACCGATCAGAGCAAGTTAGAGAGGTCGGATTCTATTTCTACTGGTATAGCCTCTTGTTATAAATTTCTGAATACGCTTGTTAATGGTGGGACGGGGTTATTTGATTATGTGGTAGAAATTAAGGCTTTGGGCGCGGAAGGAGATTATATTGAAAATTTGAAGGTGCAAGCTTATAATACTGATAATTGCCAAGCGGGGACTTCTATTAAAAATGCCATAAGCAATATTGCCATTGTTTCTGAAGGCCAGCAAGGACAATCAGTCCAGCAGATTACGGCGCAGATTCCGCCCAAGGATCCGGCTTCAGGGATTTCTAGTTTTGTGCTTTTCTCCGAAGAAGACATAACCAAGGAATAGTTTATAAAGTTATAAAGTTGAAAGTTTATAAAGTTAAAATTTTACTTTATGAACTTTATGAACTTTATGAACTTTATGAACTTTATGAACTTTATGAACTTTATGAACTAAGTCATGACTAAGCAAGAAGCGGCCAAAAGAATAGACAAGCTAAAGAAGCAACTCAAGGAAATTGACCATGCTTATTATGTCGCCGATGCGCCGATTGTTTCCGATGCAGTCAGAGATTCGCTCAAGGATGAATTAGAAAAATTAGAAAAACAATTTCCTGATTTAATAACTCCAGATTCCCCAAGTCAAAGAATCGGCGGAAAGGCTTTGGGGAAATTTCAAAAGTTTAAGCATCTCATACCGAAATGGTCATTTGATGACATGTTTTCTTTTGAAGAAGTGAAAGAGTTTGATGAGAAAATCAAAAGGTTTTTGGATTTACCGGCCACCTATGATATTGAATATATTTGCGAACTCAAAATAGACGGACTTAATATGTCGTTTATTTATGAAAATGGATTTTTGGATAGGGCAGTGACAAGAGGAGACGGCATTACTGGAGAAGTGGTGACTCATACCGTGAGAACTATCGGCAGTGTTCCTTTAAGTATTAGTGAAAAAAAGTATATCGAGGTTGGAGGTGAGGTATATATGCCGGAAGCTAGTTTCCAGAAGATAAATAAAGAGCAGGTGAAGAATAAAGAAGCTATTTTTGCTAATCCCAGAAATGCCGCTGCCGGCACGGTAAGGCAATTAGATCCGAAAGTTGCCGCTAATAGGGATTTGGATGCTTTCATGTGGACGATTTATAATTACCAAGATTTCGGCTTGAAAAAGCACGAAGAAATATTAATGTTAATGCAAAAGCTGGGATTCAAAGTTAATCCGTATTTTCAGAAAGTGAAAAACATAGAAGGAACTTTGAAATATTTCGAGCATTGGCAGAAAAATCGGGATAAACTCCCGTATCAGATAGATGGTATTGTAATAAAGGTGAATGATTTGAATCTTCATGAGAAGTTGGGGCGTACGGCCAAGCATGTGAGATGGGCCGGGGCATATAAATTTCCAGCGGAGCAAGTGACGACCGTGGTTGAAGATATCCAGGTGCAAGTCGGACGAACTGGAGTGTTGACGCCCGTAGCATATTTGCGTCCGGTGGCTTTGGCCGGAAGCGTGGTTAAGAGAGCAACACTACATAACTTAGATGAAATTGAAAGATTGGGTGTAAGAATTGGCGATACGGTTATTTTGCAGAAAGCTGGTGATATTATCCCGGACATTGTGCAAGTTCTGGTTAAGATGCGAACGGGTAAAGAAAAAAAATTCAAGATGCCCGTTGATTGCCCAGTATGCGGTTCGCCAAGATCGGAAGACACACGTCTGAACTCCAGTCACCGCTCATTATCTCGTATGCCGTCTTCTGCTTGAA
>CAIPBY010000100.1 GCA_903863425.1 Candidatus Buchananbacteria bacterium
TATTGCATATCCGCAGAAAACGATTAAGATAGTTATTATTGGAATATAGTTTGATATGTAAACCTGAGAAACATATCTGGCTCCAAAATAAATAAAGAAAGCTAGACCAACAAGTGGAGCGCTAAGAAGGTAGAATATTTCCGGGCCTAATTTTTTATTTTGAAGGTAATGAATCATTATACCTGCAACTAATAAGATTAGAGTAATTAAGTATGGATACGGAAAATCAAGCATTAACCTTGAATAATCGTATCTTGGTGATTTATTTATATTAATAAAATCTGAGTAGAAGAAATCTAAATGAAAAAATATTTTTGCGATTAAAAGAGTGAGAATAATTAAAAACGCTGAAATAATCGGGACTAAGTATTTTTTCTCTTTTTTTGTAAAATATAAATATATGCAAAAAATTAACAATGTTATGCCAAAAATTAAAGTAATAATATGAAGCTCATAGCTAATGTAGAGCACTAAAATGCCCAGAATAAGTTTGGGATAATTGAAATTAAAAAAATTATTGTATAGTTTTTGTAATTTTTTTGGCTTGATTTTAATTTTTGTCTCTCCCAGAAGTCCTTGATATATTAAATATGCTCCTGCCAAGAAAACGGGCAGAAACAGGACATACATTCTAGTATATCTTGAGAGATTGATGAAAAATGGGCTTATAGATGCAAGATAGGCAGAGATAAGAGCTAAATATTTATTTTTTAGCAAACCGTTAGAGACCCAATAAATTATAATAATCAGTAGGGTTCCAAAAAATACTGAAAGTAGCCGGGCGCTCCATTCAGAGATGCCAAATATTTTAAATGACAAAGCAACCAAGATGGTGTGAGGCCATGCCCTGGTATATGGTTTGCAGTTAATATCTCGACATGGTTTTTGTGTTAACCAGTCATAGGGCTGAAAGGTGTGTTCCTGGGCAAAACTGGCCGCTGCTGAGATGACTTGATAGCCGTCTTCACGGAAGTCGTTTTCTCCTAAATTAAAAATTCTTAGGCAAAATCCTAATAATATAATCAAAAATAATATGGAATAAATAATGATGTTTTTTCTGTTCATAGTCAACTTTAATTTTACTTGAAATAATGCATAAAATCAATTATACTGAGCCCATAGTTATTTAATCGTTATAATATGAAACTTAGCATAATCGCCCCTGTTTTTAATGAAGAGGGATCATTGCGAGAATTACATCAGAGCATAGTTAGTGTATGCGAAACTAGTGCATATTCTTTTGAGGTTATTTTTGTTAATGATGGCAGTAAAGACGGCAGTCTGGAAATAATGAAGCAATTGAGTCCACTCAAGATTATTAATTTACGCAGGAATTTCGGACAGACTGCGGCTATGGATGCAGGAGTTAGGGAAGCAAAAGGGGACATTATAATCACTATGGATTCTGATTTGCAAAATGATCCTATGGATATCCCATTACTTTTAAACGAGTTAGATAAGGGTTATGATGTGGTATCTGGTTGGCGCAAGAAACGCCAAGATTCGTCCAGCAAAAAAATGATTTCTCGAGGAGCAAATTTTTTGAGGAAAATTCTCATCGACGATGGTATCCATGATAGTGGGTGTACTTTGAAGGCCTATCGGCGGGAATGTTTTGAAAATTTAGATTTGTTTGGCGAGATGCATCGTTTTATTCCTGCGCTTATGAAAATTCGTGGATTTAAGATCGGTGAAGTGGAAGTTAATCATCATCCGCGAACCAGCGGTAAAACTAAATATGGATTTAAGAGGACGGTAAAGGGATTTTTGGATTTGCTTTCTGTTTGGTTTTGGAAAAAATATTCTAGCCGGCCGTTGCATTTGTTTGGCGGAGTTGGATTTTGCATCATTATTATATCCTTTTTGGCTATTATAGTTGCTTTTTGTCAGAAATTATTTTATCAAGAAGATCTTTCTGGTAATGCTCTTACTATAATTTCTTTTTTTGGACTCATGGTCGGGATTCAGTTTTTTATCTTTGGGTTATTAATGGATATTGCAGTCAAGACTTATTATCGTACAGGGCGAGAAAAATATTATGAAATGAAAGAAATAATAGAGAGATAAAAACGGCTTAAGGCCGTTTTTAAAATTTAAATACCCATAATCTATTTTCTTCACTTTCCCCACTGCGGAAAAATATTTTGTATGAAGAAATTATTTTGTCGCTTAGTTCTTTGGTGCTGTGATTGACGAACATGCTGTCAGCAATTATAAATCCATGGTTTTTGTCGGTTATATCTTGGAGTTCATCTGCATTGTGAATTGCCAAGACGCCGTTGTAATTATCTCGTTGAGTATTAAACAATTTTTTAGAATTTTCCGCCCTTTCAGTAAAAGAGAAAATCAGCCAATAATTACTCTTACCTAGATAAATCTTATCTAGCGGAGTATATGGTGAGATTATAATATCTTGGGGTTGCATTTCACTTTTTATTTTTTGATAGGCCGATTTGAAGTCAGGCATCGGAGTTATTTTTTCTAAGTAATATGTTTTCTTAAATCCAAAACTGAGAAGTGGCAAATTGATTAGTACTAAGATAATAATAATTATCCATCGGATAGATTTGTTTTTGAATAAATTGCCGATTATTTCAAACAAAAAAGCCGAGAGAAGAAAAAACATCGGCATTAGATAGAAAATATATCGGTAGTGAGTAACATTTACCAAATTTATAGTAGCGATTAAGGGCAGGAGAAATATGAATAAGAAATACCAGCCAGTTGATCTGGTTTTTTTGTTCTTAAATATGCAGTACAAGGCAATTACCGTGAAAATTAAAAATAATATATAATTATCAATCAGATATCGTAGGAAGTGCAAGGAGTAATTAGAATAGTTGCTAGTTATCTGTATCCAGAATTCTCCTAGGTATTTCTTAGTGGCAATTAAAAAAAGAATTACAAATAATAAAGTAATTATGGCAGATATTTTTTTGTGGCTTTTTATGTATTCAATTAATGAATTTTTGTGTTTTATGGCTAGTCCAAGTAGTAGGAATGGGATGAGGACAATAGTTAGTTGATTACTGAAGTAGGTGGCGAAGGATAAAAGTAAAAGGATGATTAATTTTTTGAAGCTGAATTTATTCCAGATTTGGTAGTAGAAATATACTGTCAATAAGTAGAAGAATTGGGTCTGAGAGTAGCCCCTGGCTTGTCTAGACCAGGCGATAAACAAAGTAGAGAAGCCGACAATAAAAGATGAGGCCAGAGCTATTTTTTCAGAATTAAATATTTTTTTGGCTAAGGCAAATATTACCACAATAGAGGCGGTTCCAAAAAGTACGCTAGTTATCCGGTAGCCGAATTCATTTTGTCCAAATACCAATGAGGAGAGAAAAAGAATATAGGTATTGAAAATGTGGCTGGTATATACCATTCCGGAATCAAGGATGGGATAGCCATGCTTAAATATGGCTTGCACGGCATTAATAGAGTATCCTTCATCTATCCAGTATGACTGAGATGACAACCCATATATGCGCAAGATAAAACCCCAAATTACAATTATTCCTAGCAGAAAGTAGGCATAATTAATCTTTATAAATTTAATGATATTTTCCTTCATAATAAGCAAATTATATCACTTAGGGCTTATTTTAACAATTTGTTCTGTAATAGCGTGGGGTTGCAATTTTAGAGTATTTATGTTAAGATAAAAACGCATAAATGCCGATTTAGCTTCCGCCAGAGGCGGACAGGCAGTTGGGTCTATAAACAATTTATTGCCGATTTAGCTCAGTTGGTAGAGCAACTGTCTTGTAAACAGTAGGTCGTCAGTTCGAATCTGACAATCGGCTCAGGGTCATAAATAAATTATCAAAATAGTATGTCACAAGACAACATGATCAAATTTGAGTGCACCGAATGCAAAAAGGTGAATTATTTTTCTAGAAAGAACAAGAAGCTTCTCAAGGAAAGATTAGAGCTCAACAAATATTGCAAGCATTGCAAGAAGCATACGGCTCACAAGGAAACCAAGTAATTTTTGGCGTTATTCTTTATAACGCCGATTGCGGGATTAGTATAACAGTAGTACAACGGTCTCCAAAACCGTTAGCAGAGGGGCGGCACCTCTATCCCGTGCCAATAATTTAAATCTGGCCTCTGGGCCATTTTTAATTATATAAATGTTGATTATGTCTAAATCCTACAAATACTTCACCGCCATAAGCGTCTTCTTCGTTGCAGTGCTTCTTATTTCTAATATTGCTTCATCAAAAATAGTTGATTTAAAATGGTTTGTTTTTGACGGCGGAACTTTGCTTTTTCCACTTAGCTATATCTTCGGAGATATTCTCACAGAAGTCTACGGCTACAAAAAATCCAGACAGGTGATTTGGCTGGGATTTACTTCTGCCTTAGTCATGTCCTTAGTATTAATTATCGTCGGCAAGCTTCCTTCATCCCCAGGCTGGAATAATCAATCGGCTTATGATGCAATTCTGGGCCTCACTCCAAGGATTGTCATTGCTAGTTTAGTCGCCTATTTCTGTGGAGAATTTTTAAATTCCTATGTGCTTGCTAAGATGAAAATCATGACCAAGGGCAAATGGCTTTGGACTAGGACCATCGGCTCGACTGTAGTAGGGGAATTGGCGGACAGCGTGATTTTTATTCTCATCGCCTTCACTGGTATCTTGCCTAATTCATTAATAATTACTCTATTTGTCTCAAATTATATATTTAAAACTTTAGTGGAAATTGTACTTACTCCCTTAACTTACAAAGTCGTTAAATTTTTGAAGAAGAATGAGCAAGAAGATTATTATGATTATGGGACTAATTTTAATCCTTTTGTTAAATAACCGCTAATGTGTTTTAAGCACACACATTTTGCACTCTGGCTAGGACTTCATTTGGAGTAAGTCCCTCTAGGGCGCAGTGTTCTAGGTTATTATAATAATTATTCCAGATTTTAATAGCTCTTCTTAATCCTAATACA
>CAIPBY010000101.1 GCA_903863425.1 Candidatus Buchananbacteria bacterium
ATCAGTGAACAGACCCTAACTGAATAATTATGATAGCTAAAGAACATGTTGAAGAATTTAAAAAAATTGTCGTCGAAGAATACGGCTGCGATTTAAGCTACGAAAAAGCCGAAATTATCGCCAACGGATTGGTCGATTATTATGATCTTCTGGCTAAGATGTACCACCAAACTAAGCCAAAAAATAATCAGGATTTAACGCCTTTTGTTTATTGTGTTATGATGGAATAAAATAAATATTAAATTACAATAATATGGCTGATCTCAAAAAAATCAAATGCATCTGCGCCTGCCGCGTCTCCTCCAAAGAACAGGAGGAGTCCGGCTATTCTCTTGATTCCCAAGAGAAATTGTTGACCGACTATGCCGAATTGAAAAAATTCGAGACTTCTAGGGTATTTAAGGTCACGGAATCAGCCAGCGGCAAGCAAATCAGAAAATCATTCAATGAAATGATCGCTTATTGTGATAAAAATAAAGTAGATGTAATACTTTGCGAAAAAATCGATCGCCTAACCAGAAATCTTAAAGATGCGGTTATTATAGACGATTGGATTAGAGCTAAAATCGGTCGCGAGGTACATTTCGTCAAAGAAGGTTTTATCTTAAACCGTAATACTAAGGCGCATGAAAGCCTAGTTTGGGACATGAAGGTTGCTATCGCCCGCTTCTACACCAATAACCTCTCTGAGGAGGTTAGAAAGGGTCAAAAAGAGAAGTTGGCGCAAGGTTGGCTGCCAACCAAACCGAATATCGGCTATATCACAACCGGCGATAAAGGCCATAAAATCCATGTCATGGATCAATTCGCCGCTCCCATTATAACCGAGCTTTTTGAGCAATACGCCAGCGGTCAACATTCATTAAAATCAATCACCAAACTTGCTGCCGAACGAAGGTTGAGAAGCAAAAAAGGCAAAATAATCGGCAAGAGCGCAATCTACAATATTTTAAAAAGCCCGTATTATATCAGTAAAATCACCTGGCTGGGGCAAACCTACCAAGGCAAACATGAGCCGTTGACCACAAAGGAGGTCTGGGAACGAGTTCAGACTAACCTGGGGCGACAACTGAAGAATCCTCAATTTAGAAAGCATCTGCCTGTATTTAAAGCTAACATCGTCTGTGAGGAATGCGCCGGGACTATAACCTGGGAGATCCAAAAAGGCCACTGGTATGGACACTGCAACCATTACAAGCAATGTAGCCAAAAAAAGTATGTTCGCCAAGAGAGAGTTGAAGAGCAATTATTTCCCCTATTTGATGCAGTCGCGCCAAAAAACGACCGGGTTTTGGATTGGTTGAATCGAGCACTAAAAGCAGACCACGCCACCGAGTCTGAGCAATTTATGATCAAGCGCCAAAACTTTACTGCTGAACTAAATCGCGTACAGCAACGGCTTGATGGAATTTATGAGGATAAACTTGATGGACTAATCAGCCGAGAGTCCTATCTGGAAAAACTGGATCAATACAAAGAACAAAAAGATGACATACTAAATAGCTTAAACGGAATGGAGGATGACAATGATGCTTACTATCGAGCCGGCTATGCCATTCACGAGTTGGCATTTAACGCCAAGAAGATTTATGAGAGCGAAAAAACTACTGTCGAGGACAAACGCTTGATGCTGAGTTATATATTTTCGAACCTTTCACTTGAGTCCGATAGAATAAAGCCCAACTTCACTTTAGCGTTCGATTTTTTACTAAATAACATACCCTTGCTAAATTCCACTTTCGAACCGATAAAAAGTGAATTTAACATAATAAAAACAGGGGTATTAACCCCTGCTCTTAAGCAAACAAGTTCTAGGCTCAGCGGACTGGACTCGAACCAGTAACCTATCGGTTACACTTATTCCTAACTTTCGTTAAGGCGTGGACTATATCATTACCATAACCTTTCGGGTCTTAGGTATCAGGCGCTTCGAGTCAGTATATTACCAACCCTACTCCCTCTCGGGATAGTCTCTGCACGTTCCCAGATTTGCATCGGGGCTTCGCTCAGGATTACCATTTTAAAGGCTTCCCTGAATTCACCTGATTATTCACTCCAAAGTTTCCTTTGGGGGCTGCGTGATGCCGGCATGAATTTCTCTATGACAGTTAGCGCAAACTAAGATACACTTGTCTAATTCTTTTTTCACTTTTTCCCAAGATCTCGTATATCCCTTAGCTGAAATTCCAAAATCTTTGATGGTTTCATCAACATGATGAAATTCCAATGCTTGTCCGCATTTGCTATAACCACAGATAATACATTTTCCGCCTTTATATTTAATTGATTTGTATCTTAGTAATTTTCTACGTTTAACAACTGCATCAATTAAATATTGTCGACGGTCAGCATATTTTCTAGCGTCTTTCATATAATATGATTATATCATAATTAAGACCTTTTGTGTTCACAGCCGATTGCTCTACCATTGAGCTACCGCTGAGCTTAAAACTCGTTTTTAATGTTCAAAATAACTTAAATTATATTAACAAATAAACCAGCTTATGTCAACGATAATACCGCAAAAACCCTAAAAATCCCTCAACTTCTCTACTCCCTTAATCTTCTCAATCTTCTCCAGGGACTTAGCCTCAATCTGCCTGATACGTTCACGGGTAACGTCAAACTCTTGGCCAACTTCCTCAAGCGTATGCGCCACGCC
Source organism: Candidatus Buchananbacteria bacterium (assembly GCA_903863425.1). GTDB lineage: Bacteria > Patescibacteriota > Patescibacteriia > 2-01-FULL-39-33 > 2-01-FULL-39-33 > CAIPBY01. The sequence goes on from CAIPBY010000101.1 coordinate 2,663, forward strand.
ATCCTTGAGTCCGAATCTCATCTCCAGCACTTTCTGCTCACGAGGAGTAAGCTCAGAGATGACTTGACCGACATAATCGCGCAAAATCTGAAGCGCGGCCACTCTATCTGGGGTCACAGTCTTGCGATCCTCGATGAAATCCTCCAGCACACTATCCTCGCTATCATCACCAACCGGCGTACCAAGCGAAATGGTCTCCTGCGAAATCTTAATGATATGGTTTACCTTGTCTAATTCCTCTCCCATTTCTGCAGCGATTTCCTCCGGCATAGGCTCTCTGCCCAAATCCTGCACCAAACGTCTCTCCACCTGCTGAAACTTATTGATATTTTCCACCATATGCACCGGGATACGGATAGTCCTGGATTGATCGGCCAGCGATCTGGTAATCGCCTGCCTGATCCACCAAGTGGCATAAGTGGAAAATTTATAACCTTTATGATAATCAAACTTATCTACCCCACGAAACAAACCAATATTGCCCTCTTGAATCAGATCAAGAAGCGACATGTTCTTGCCCGTAAACTTCTTGGCAATAGAAACTACCAGCCTCAAATTAGACTTGATTAATTTCTGCCGAGCCTCGATATCACCTCTCTCAATTCGCTTGGCCAAAGCCACTTCCTCCTCGGTATTGAGCAAGGGCACCTTGCCGATTTCCTTGAGATACATCTGAATAGAATCAGCCGAGACGTCGGTCATGGACAAATCCTCAATCTGCTTCTTCACGCGCGACTTCCTACCCGCCGTGGGTTCTTCTTTCTTCTGACCAGCATTGGGAAATAACGCGCTTGTCTGCTCCACCACTCGGATATTGGAATAATCCATCTCCTCGAGAAATTCTTCATAACGATCCACATACTCCTCAACCTCTGGCATAACCATCATTATTTCCTGTTCAATCACAAAACCACGTAATCTACCCTTTTTGAGCAGTACTTGTATCGCTTCCTCGTTCGGCTTGATATCAACTTTGGGGAGTTTTTTCGGCTTAGCTTTCGTTGTAGCCTTTTTGTGAGCGGAGGCCTTGGCCTTGGTCCGCTTTGGCTGAGTTTTTTTGACTTTTAAGCTTGCCTTTTTCTTCGGCGCTTTTTTGTTGGCGCTGGAAGTTTTTTTTATTTTTCCCTTTTTAGTTTTACCATGAAAATCTTTTTTTGGCATGTCCACTAAAAGGTATATATTAAACTTTATTTAATAGAATTCTTTTGTTGCAATAAATCATTAATTTCCGAATAAATCGCATCCACCTTGCCGTGATCGGCAGTCGCTTCTGCTCGCTCCAATTCTCTTTTCAATAATCCGATCTTCTTGGTTATGCCATCTAACTTCACGGACTTGATTAATTGCACCATTTCCAACTTAGCCTGCTTCGAATCTAATTCGCCATATTCACTTTGAGATAACAAAAATGACTCTTCAACCTGCAAAATCATTTGCTGGCCTAGTTCTTTCTCGGCGATAGATTGTTTAAATGAGTCAAATAGATCAAAACCAGAGTTATCCACAGAAACTCTGTTAACTAAATCACTGTTGCTATTATAAAATATTATTAATATTTTGTAAAGACCAATTAAGTCTTTTTCCATATCCTCAAGAGCTAGATTATCTACCAGATGAGAAATTAAAGTCGGAAAAACCAGACCTAAGCCCAATAATCGCTTAAATACCGTCTTATCTTTGCTAATTTTAGCATTTTTCTCTGGCACAACTTCTATTTTACTCTTGGAATTATTGGGTGCCTTCGATGGAGAATCCTGCCTTTTCATCTCCTCCCACAAGACGCTCTCGGAAATAGAGACTTTATTGGATAATTTCTTGATCCAATAATCCTGATCTATTTTGCTGGATAATTTGGAGGTCTTTTTTAATAAATATTGCAACGCTTTCTTCTTGCTTTCAGAATTGTCGAGCGCTTCATCGGTTATAACCTTGGCGAAGAAATATTCCATGACTGACTTTGCCCCCTTAATCGCCTTAGACCAATCATCTGGATTATTCTTGATGCACTCTCCCGGATCTTTACCAAATGGCAATGTGATGACTTTAATTTCCATACCCTCTTGCATGGCCAATTCTATACTTCGCTCGGCTGCCGTTTGCCCGGCTGAATCCATGTCTAGAGCTAGAGCGATATTTGTAGTAAATCTTTTGATTAATTTAATCTGTTCAATGGTCAGAGCCGTGCCAGAAATAGAGACGACATTTTTGACTCCGACTTGATGGCTTGGCACCACATCCATATAGCCTTCGACTAGAATGCAAAGATCATTTTTCTTAATTTGATCCTTAGCCAAATTCAAACCATAAAGAATCACGCTCTTATTGTAAATTTCTCCCTGCGGGCTGTTGATATACTTGGCCGTATCCGCAGATCCAGCCATAATCCTGCCACCGAATCCCACCGTTCGACCATAAATATCGCAAATCGGAAACATGATTCTGCCACGGAAACGATCGTAGAACCCAACGCCTTTGGTTTTCTGGACACATAGCCCGGCAGAAAATATTTCTTTATCACTGAATCCTTTCTTCTTCAAAAACGAAACTAGATTATCCCAAGAATCTATGGAATAACCGATTTCAAAATTCATAATTATCTCATCACTCACTCCCCTATCCTGAAGATATTTTCTGGCAATTTCCGCTTGAGAAGAATCAAGCAAAACCTTGTGGAAATAACGAGCCGTCAAATCGCACAAAGTATATAGTCGTTCTTTGTGGCTATCTAATTCCTTATTTACAAAAGTCCGCGACTGCAAAGTCACTCCGGCTTTATTGGCCAAAATTTTAATCGCCTCGCCGAATCCCACACCCTCAATCTTTTCCAAAAAACTGAAGATATCTCCGCCTTCATTACAGCCAAAGCATCGCCAGATCTGCTTCTGCGGGCTGACCACAAGTGATGGCGTTTTTTCATTATGAAAAGGGCAAAGCGCCTTATAAGTGGCGCCTGCGGGAATTAACTTGATATATTCGCCGAGGAATTCGGCGACATCAATTTTGGATTTTATTTCTTCAACTTCGTTGCCCATATATTTTCTCCTCCCCTTTCCAAGGGGAGGCAGGGAGGGGTTTTGGAACAAAGTTATAATAGTGACTTTTGTTTATTAAACATAAACGTGTAATTCGTGACTTTCATAACCTCCCCTTGCCCCTCCTTCGAAAGGAGGGGAAAACTTCCCCATATTTTATTTATTCTTCCAAAGTCCGTGCAGATTGCAATATGCCCTGGCCATAACCTCTCCCTCAATAGCAAATTCCGCTTCTGGCGCTTCGCCGGGATTTAAATATTTCCGCAAAATTTTCTCATTTGTCATCACTTCAATCCATTCAATATAATGCGCCTCTTCCATGGGATGGGGCACGGAACCAATTTTGACCTTCACGCCCGTTTCGGTTTTCTCAATTACCGGCACATGCTTCTCAACTGAGGCATCAACCGCATTCTCCTCTTGAAGCACCATATTTTGTCCGCAACAAACCAAAGTGCCACCGCCAGCATGGACGACTTCCACGATATTTCCACAGATAGTACATTTATAAATTTGATTCAGTTGAGTCATAAAATTAATTTTGAATTAATTAATAATTTTCACATTTGATCTGATAGAACGCCTGCGCGTGATCGCACGACGGACAAACCTTGGGCGCTTCCTTGCCCACATGGACGAAACCGCACTCCCGGCAAACCCAAGAGACTTCCTCGTCTTTCTTAAACACTGTGCCTGCTTCTAATTGATCGAGTAATTTTTGATACCTCTCGTGATGATGAGCTTCGGCAGAAGCGACGGCTCTCATCCTGTCGGCGATTTCTTTCAGTCCCTCACTATCTGCAACATCAGCAAAACCAGGGTACATAGTGACATGCTCAAATGTCTCCCCAGCAATGGCCGCTTTCAAATTTTCAATAGTTGTGCTATACGCCGTGGGAGCTTCGGCCTCAACTGTAATCGCCGACAAATCTTGTCCACCCTTTTTCTTCAAATCTTGAAAAGTCTCAAACCATTTTTTGGCGTGTTGCTTCTCCTGATCGGCTGTCTCTAGGAATATAGCGCCAATTTGCTCATAACCCTCTTGTTGGGCAATTTTAGCATAATATGAATAGCGATTTCTGGCCTGAGATTCGCCGATAAAGGCTTTGGCTAAGTTTTCAATGGTTTTTTGCATGGTTTTATGAAGTATTTATTAATTAAGAATATTTTAGCACAAAGAAGATTAATAGCAAATCAAGTGATAATAAAAGCAGACTGAGCCTCGCCCAGCCTGCTCATTGATTGCATTATTTGATTTTCGCCGCCGATGAAGATGATGATGTTGCCGGCTTACTGTTGGCTATCGGCAAAGCTGAAGTGGTGGAAGCAACCTTAACCGCCGTTGAAGAAGCGACGGGAATAGTAGAAACTGGAGTATAAACACTGACAATTCCCTCAGGCAATTTCCCGATGAAATATCTCTTGCCGTCATTAGCATTAATATACCAAACGAATGATCCATTGCCATTATCGTTCTGAATAATTATTTTACCTTTGTTGGCTTGAGCGAATTTAACATCAATGGGTAATTTTTTACTTATGGCTAATGGGTCATAACCGCTGAGAATTTCCGCTTTATCGGTAAAGGTGTCACCATCCGTATCCGGCTTACTTGAATTAGTGCCAAGTGAGGCTTCTAAGTCATCGGACAAACCGTCATTATCCGTATCGGTTCCGGTGCTCAAATTAAAATCCGCCAAAGGAATGCGAGCCAAATCCTTGCTGGACATATATGTTCCCGCTTTGGTGATTATGCTATATATCTGAGTAGCTGATTGAGTGGCAGACAAAGCCTGACCCTTATATTGATCCAATTGCTTAAGCGAATCGGTCTGACTGTTTAAGGTAGTCTGCAATTGTTGCATCTTGGCATTCAAGGCATTCTGAGTATCTGCGCCACTTTGCTTCACCCGTGCCAGTTCAGCATCCTTGCCGGTCAAACTCTGTCTAGCCGAATCCAAACTAGTCTGCATATCTTTAATCTGAGTCTGGGCTTTGGTTATGGATTCAATTAATTTAGTGTTATCATTATAAATTTTGAGCATATAGCCGATCATGCCCACAAAAATCACAATAATAATCACATAGAATATCCATCTTTGTACACGCCTAAACCCGATTTCTCGATGAGTCCTGGCATGAGCATTCTGCGCTTGCATCTGCGCTTGCGCAATTTGTGCCTGCGGATTCTGGAGATTTTGCTGGGGCATTTGTTGTTGAGGAGGCATTTGAGGATTCCCGGCCTGAGGTGCCCCGCAATTAGGACAAACCTGCATATTATCCGGGATTTGCGTTTTGCAATTGAAGCAAATCATATGGTTTTATTTTGCTATTAAATATTCCTTTGAATTATTATAACACATTTTAAGAAGTAAAGCGAAAGCAATTTAATTTATTTAGTTATTAAGGCAAGTATTACTGCTGCCATCAAACAAACCGCCAAGCCAACCCATTGATGCTTCTTCAATTTTTCTTTGTTAATAAAAATACCTAAAGCGGCTGCAATGGCAATATAGCTTTCACTAATGCCAGTGGCGATAGCTATGGGGATATAGAGCATGGCATAGGAAAACGCCACCCAAGCCAAACTATCAATAAAGCCGACAGCCAAAATTAATCTTTTATTTACTTTCCATCCTTTAATTATTTCATGCGCGCTAGAGAACTTAATTAAATAGACTAATGTCACCAAGGCCATGAACGTTCTGGAAAACCAGCTAACCATCAAGGGGGAAGTTTCCCTGGAAGCCACGCCAAATAAAAAATTAACCACCCCCATAGCCACAGTAGCAAGAATAGCCAGCCAAACCCCCTTCTCCCATTTCAATTTTTTGTATTGCTTAAACGATTTAGTGGCTACCAAAAAAATTCCCACCATTATGGCGATGATAAAAAAAGTCTGCAGAAAACTCAAACGTTCTCCGATAATAAAAGCAGCAAAACCGGCCGTTATGGGTAGTTCTAAGGCATAAATAGGCTCCACCACAGAAATTTTACCCACTTTAAGCGCCTGAAAATCCAAAATACCGGAAAATGTAATTACAAGACTAGCAATTGCGAGGACAAGCAAACCCTTATGCTGGATAAACACGCTCCCCAAGTCGGAATAAACAAAAGGAAAAAGCACTATGGCCCCGAAACAAGTTATATAGAACAAAGCCATCCAGCTACCGAATTTCCTGGCGCTTTTTTGGATCAAGAAATCTCCTACGCCCCAAGATAGCATGGCTATTATTATAAAAAATATACCCATAAAAACTATTTAATATTTCCCGCTTCTCGCAAAAGATTCAAGGCTTTTATAATTATCCTCCGCTTGCCTTTCTGATAAATCTTGTTACACAATTCCATGGCTTCGGAATATGCCAGCCATCTGTAGTCATCAAACTCGGTTTGATCTATGTCTAATTCTTCTCTTGGCGCCACGATCGAAATAAAAAAATATTTCTTGCCTTGCATGTGCACGCCTTCGCCGTCATCCGTCTTTAAGTCCCTCGATCCTTGAGTGGCCATGGGAAATATCAATTGGTCATCTCCTATAACATTTAAATCATCCATCTCATAGACAAAATCTTTGCCCAACTCCTCAGTCATTTCTCTTTCTGTGGCTGTTGCAATATCTTCGCCGTTATCTATCCCGCCTTGAGGTAATTGCCACAAGTCATATTCTTTGTCGTGGACAAATAGCACCTTTTTTTCACTTACAAAACAACCCACGACTTCCGGTCGAAAGCCTTGTTTACGGATATTATCTATATCAGATAGAATTATTTTGTTCATAATTATACATTAAGAATAACATTTTCTCGTAAAATAGCCAATTCCTGGTATGGACAGAAGCTAACTTTTGTGTTAAATTGTATGAGAAATATAATATGGAGAGGTCGCATAGTGGTCTAGTGCGCTTGCTTGGAAAGCAAGTAGGGTGTCAAAGCCCTCGGGGGTTCAAATCCCCCCTTCTCCGCCAGATTACCAAGTTTGAACCCAAGTAAAATAAGGGGTTTATACGATTGAAAAGCCGGTATCCGAATAAGATGCCGGCTTTTCTAAACTTATCATAATTTCAAAAAACTGGTATAATAGAGTTATATAATAATATTTTAAGTATGAGTAAAAATGAGAAAAAAACGGAGAATCTTTCTCGCAAATTTCTTACCGAGGTCGGAATCTTTAATAGTGATGATTTTATTGTTGAGGAACAGAAGAGTGATAACCCTGTTATACAAAAATTATTAAAGAGCGCTAGCAAGTCAGGTGCGGGTCTTGGAAAACCAGAATTTATTATCCGCAAAAAAGATGATAATGATTTTTTGATAGTAATTGAATGTAAAGCGGATACCAAATATCACGAATCAAAAAGTCGAGATTTATACAAAGATTACGCCGTTGATGGGGCTCTTTTGTATGGTGGTTATTTAGCAAAAGAATTTAATGTTATCGCTATCGGTATTAGTGGGGAAAGCGAAGAAAATGTAAAGATTAGTACTTTTTTGTTTACAAAAAAATCGCCCTCTTATGCCGATTTATTAGACGAAAATAACCAAAAAATTCAAAAAATACTAGATTGGGGTAAATATGTTGATCGTGCAAAATTTGATCCCGCATTAGCAAAATCTAGGCATGTAGATTTGATGAAATTTTCTCGTGAACTTCATGATTATATGCGAGATTATGCCAAAATTACTGAAGCTCAGAAACCATTGTTAGTTAGCGGTGTTCTACTTGCGCTCATGGATCGAGGCTTTGAGGTTGCATATAAAAAATATGAGGGTGAAGACCTAGCTAACGAAACATTCAATTCAATTAAAAAGATTATAGAGAAGGCGGAATTGGGCGATACGCACGAAACAAAGAAGAAAGCTGTTATTAATGCGTTTAGTTTTATTGCACATCATCCAGAGTTGCAGAAAATTGATATAAAGAAAAATGAATCTCCGCTTTTGCACATAATTAGCGATTTGCATATTCATGTGCAACCATTTACGAAGGATCATTATGACTTTGATATTATAGGTAATTTTTATGGTGAATTCATCCGATACACTGGCGGAGATGGCAAGGGTCTTGGTATTGTGCTTACTCCCAAACATATAACTGATCTTTTTTCTGAATTGGCAAAACTTGATAAAAATTCCATCGTGCTTGATATATGTGCAGGAACGGCGGGGTTCCTTATTTCTGCAATGAAGAAAATGACAGAAAAAGTTTCTGCTGAAGAAAAGCGTATAATATTATCGAATTCTTTAATTGGTATTGAACAAGAGCCTCAAATGTTTGCCTTGGCAGTTTCAAACATGATCTTGCGAGGTGATGGCAAAACTAATCTTTATCAAGGATCGTGTTTCGATGATGATCTTTTTAATAAAATTAGTGGTAAGGCAAATGCCGGATTTATGAATCCTCCATATTCGCAAAAGGGAGATAACCTTCATGAATGGGATTTTGTTATTAGAATGCTTGATGGGCTGGCTAAAAATGCAACTGGTATAGTTATTGTTCCAATGTCTCTTGCAATTGACACTCGACACTCCTTAAGAGAAAAGCTTTTAAGCGAACATAGACTTGAAGCTGTTATGAGTATGCCAGATGAGCTTTTTTACCCCGTTGGTACAGTTACTTGTATCATGGTATTTACTGCTCACACTCCGCATGATAGCGATGAACATCACGAGAGTTGGTTTGGTTATTGGAAAAATGATGGATTCAGAAAGGACAAGGTTTTGGGCAGGATTCCTAAAACAAATATTAGTTGGGAGAATATAAAAAAAGATTGGTTAGAAATGTTTCGTAGAAAAGAAATAGCTGGTAAAAGTGTTTGGAGAAAAGTTTTAAAGGAAGATGAGTGGTGCGCAGAGGCATATCTCGAGACAGATTATTCTGATATTACAGAGGGTGATTTTGCAAAAGAATTAAAAAAGTATTCGATGTTTAAAAATTTTAATAATTTATGAAATTAAAAGACTTATTCAAAATCGAATATGGTCAAAGAGAATACCATTCAAAGGCTTTTTTAGAAGATGAGCATGGCCCTACCCCACTCATTTCTTCTGGTGCAAGTAATGATGGGTTTTTTGGAAGATTTAATATAAAACCAAAATATAAAAATGTTATATCTGTTGCTAGTACAGGCTCAGTTGGCTGGGCTTTTTACCATGGATATGATTGTTGTATAGATGATAATTGTCTTGTTCTTGTGCCGAACGATAGATTGTCTGACGAAAAAATGCTGTTCCTGACACTTTTGATAAACAAAGATCGTTACAGATATATGTATGGGCGCCAAGTAACCCCTAAAAGAATTGGAGATATTGAGCTACCAGATTTCCCGGGATATGTGGATGATCATAAAGTACCAAATATTTCTAGCATACAAAATGTAACAAAAGCCGCAAAAATTTCCTTAAATAATCAAAAATGGAAATCATTTAGATTAAGCGACCTTTTCTCAATTGAAAGGGGTAGATGCGGAAGTGCCGAAAAACTACTTGAAAAAGGAGATGAGATCTCCTATGTTGGCGCAAAAAAAGAAGATAACGGATTTATGTACAAAGTTTTGAGGAGTGAAAAGTATGTTACCAAGGGTAATTGCATTGTATTTATTGGAGATGGACAAGGATCGGTCGGATATTCTACTTATCAAGAGAATGATTTTATTGGTTCGACTACTCTGTCGATGGGAAGAAATGAAAACCTTAATAAATTTAATGCAATTTTTTTAATAACACTGCTTGATAAGGAAAGGTTTAAATATTCGTTTGGTAGAAAATGGAATGGTGAAAAGTTAAAAAATACAACAATTAAGATTCCTGTTGACAAAAACAACAATCCGGATTGGCAATTTATGGAAGATTATATAAAGTCATTGCATTATTCAGCATCAATATAAATTTATCGAATAATCCACCTCATTTTTACCTCTATTGGACTCTGGATGAGGTGTTTCAAACCATTCTGGGTGAACTTTGTAAATTACCCGTAATTCCTTTATGCTTTTATCAATAACCGCGAAGCTTAGCCGTGTTCTCGGTTCAAAGTTGCGGGCATCGTCCCCGCAAATTAAAATAACCCCTTTTGGGGTTATTTTAATTATAGAAAATCTATTTGGTAATATCCTTAATCACCGCCTCAAATTCCTTCACCTCGGAAGCTAAATCATTCTGCGCTTCATACCCGTTCCCAACCCTGAAATATTTACAGCCGAAGACGAAAGTAGGAATAGAGCCTCCAGGATTAAATTCTGAATATACCGCCTGCGCCGACGCCGGAACTTGAGTTTCTGCATTGGGCGTCAAAGTGTTATCTCCTGTATCCACCTGATAGTGATACGCCACGATTTTGCCAGCTTGAACATATTTGGCCATAGTAGAGTCAAAAATAGCCTTTATCCACTCGCAATGCGGGCACCAGGTGGTCGAAAAAAGATAAACCACGGGCTTACCATTTTCCTTGCAAATCGTGGCATCCTTTTTCATAGAAAATGTGGAAATGCCTTTCGCAGTCACTTTGACTGTAGTCGGTCCTTGAGATGTTAATTGTGGTTGGGAATTGCCAATGACAATTTTATCATTCCCCTTACCTCTAAACACAAAAGCTAAGGCGATAATGATTATACCTACAATAATAACCGCTCCTATGCCTCCCGCCAAACCGAAAAAAAATTTCCTATCACCGAAAACATTTTTCTTAATTTCATTTTCAATCACTTGTATCTCCTCTTTTACCTCCTCTTTTATTTCTTGAATTTCACCTTCCATGATTTTATACGCTTATTAATTTTATAATTTTGGTCTTTGTTTATGCCAATCCGTAACCAATTGATATTGATGACCTGCGCGAAGAACGGTTTTTTCGTCAAATCTCTTACCTAGCAATTGGATACCCACCGGCAAATTATTGGCCAACCCAGCCGGAACTACCAAACCACAAATGCCAGCCAAAGATGCTGGAATCGTAAATACATCCTCCAAATACATTTTCAAAGGATCGCCGATTTTCTCCCCTAACTTATATGCTGGCGTCGGCGCTACCGGAGTCAGAATTACATCCACATCCTTGAAAGCTTCATCAAAGTCCTGTCTGACCAAAGTTCTAATCTGCATGGCCTTTTTGTAATAAGCATCATAGTATCCGGCAGACAAAGCATATGTGCCAATCATAATTCTTCTCTTAACTTCAGCACCGAAGCCATTAGCTCGGCTATCCAAATATATATCAAGTAAATCCTTATTCTTATCTCTTTGCGAAAAACCGTATTTAATACCATCAAATCTGGCCATATTAGAACTAACCTCGCAAGGACAAATTATATAATAAGCCGCTACGGCTAAATCCGTATGGGGCAAATTAATATCAATAACTTCCGCGCCCATTTCTTCCAGCTTCTTGGCCGCGCCAAGGACCGCATCTCTGACAGATTCATCCATGCCATCAACAAAATATTCTTTTGGTAAACCCACTTTCAAGCCCTTAATATCTTTCTTAATTTCTTCGCTATAATTATCCACGGGGACATCAAGAGTAGTTGAATCCTTCTCATCTCGTCCGGCCATATATTTAAGGATCACCGCGATGTCTTCGACTGTCTTGCCAAAAGTACCAATAGTATCAAGTGAGGAAGTCATAGCCAAGACTCCATATCTCGAAACGCGTCCATAAGAAACTTTAATACCAGAAGTACCACAAAATGATGCTGGCTCCCTTATCGATCCTCCTGTATCCGTGCCCAAAGCATAAATTCCCATATCTGCAGATAATGCCGCAGCCGAACCGCCCGAACTTCCTCCAGGAACTCTTTCCAAATCCCAAGGATTATGTGTAGGGAAAAATCCGGAATTCTCGGTGGAACCGCCCATGGCAAATTCATCACAGTTAACTTTTCCCAAAATAACTGCATCCTCATTTTTTAATTTAGCCACCGCTGTAGCGTCAAAGGGTGGAATATAATTTTCCAAAATTTTTGAAGCTCCAGTTGTCTTGAGTCCGGCAGTACAAAAAAGATCCTTTACAATCACAGGAATTCCTGCCAAGGGAGAAATACTCTCCCCGCTTTTAATTTTCTTGTCCACTTCTTTAGCCTTGACCAAAGCACCATCTTCATTGAGGGTAATATAGGCCTTAACCTTATCATCAAATTTCTTGATTTGTTTGAAACAGTCTTTTGTAATCTCAAGGCTAGAAAATTTCTTGTCACGCAAGCCCTCAAAAGATTCAATTAAAGTTAATTTATTTAATTCCATAGAGTTATAAAGTTATAAAGTATAAAGTTATAAAGTATAATCCTGAATCTGCTTTCAACTTTATAACTTGATAACTTTCAACTACTGCATTATTTATTTTCAAAAATTTTTGGTATCTTCACATAGCCCTCGCTATGCTCTGGAGAACAAGCAACCAACTCATCAGAAATTCCGGATTCAATAACTGCGTCTTCTCGCATGATATTGGTAAGTCCGGTTACCTGAGAAGTCGGCTCGACATCGGAAGTATCCACAGACTGCAATTTCTCAAAATATCCCAAAATATTGGATAGCTGTTCGCTATATTTCTCTTTTTCCGCCTCAGTTAAGCGCAATCTAGCTAATTCAGCGATATGCTCTACTTCTTGGATGGATAGTTTCATATATTTTATTTTTCTCCCCCTTTACAAGGGGGAGTTAGAGGGGGTCATAACTCTAAAATCTTAGCAATTTTTCAGAAAATATTCAAGATGTTAATAATTTCTCAAATTCTTCTTCATTTATAATTTTTACTCCCAACTTCTTGGCTTTATCATACTTGGACCCGGGATCATCACCAACTACCACATAATCCGTTTTCTTGCTCACTGACGAAGAAACATCACCGCCCAATGATCTGATATTTTCTTTGGCCTCATCTCTGGTAAATTTCTCCATTTCTCCAGTCAAAACAAATGTCTTACCCTTCAATTTCTCATTGGCAATCTGAGTCGGGATAGTAACCTTCACGTCAGCATCCTGTAATTTTTCTAAAAGTTTAACATTTTTCTTATCACTGAACCAATCCATTATGCTTTCTCCAACTTTCGGTCCAACCCCTTCTATCTTCTCCAAATCTTCAATTCCGATTTTACTGGTTAAATTTATTAATTTAGAAATTGAAAATTGATCATTGTTTGAAAATTGCCCGCCTGCAACGCTATGCGTAGCATTTCGGGCAGAAAAATTGAAAATTGAAAATTGCTTTGCCAAAAGCAGTGCCGTCTCCTCTCCCACATTCCTAATACCCAAACCATAAATAAATCTCGCGAGCGTAATCTTTTTCTTTTCCTTGATGGAAGCGATTAAATTCTGCGCCGATTTTTCTGCAAACCTTTCCAGTGGTCGCAAATCTTCTTCCTTAAGAAGAAATATATCTGCACTATCTCTCACCAATCCTTCAGCCTGCAAATGATCGAGTATCTTCGGCCCAAGTCCATTAATATCAAACGCTCCTTTGGACACAAAATGATACAAACCTTCTCTTTGCATGGCAAAACAACTGGGATTCGAGCAATAATAAGCCACCTCGCCCTGTTTCTGTTTGACTGGCGAACCGCATACTGGGCAATCAACGGGCATCTTGAATTTTTTTTCTTTACCCGTTCGC